>JAHFSL010000371.1 GCA_023265785.1 Candidatus Coatesiibacteriota bacterium
GCCGGGCCAACTAGCCCAGGGGAATCCCGATCAGGACCACGAAGAGCGGGGCGAAGGCCAGCGCGATGCGCTGGTGCAGGGCGACCTCATATTCGCGCCGCAGGGCGGGGACATTCCGCAATTCCCGGATGCGGCGGAGGAGGTCGGCGTACGTCATCTCCTCCAGCCCCTTGACGAAGAAATCCCCGCCACGGAGGGCCTCGTGAATGTCCAGCTCGACGATGTACGAATCGAAGTCAATCCGGCTGTAGTGCTCCCCGTTCATGTCGGCGGGCTGGTCCATCATGCCGTGTTCCAGTTCAAGGGTCATCCGGTACCCCTTCGGGTCCATCCGCAGGCGGCCCCGGTCGGCGGTAATGAGCCGGGCGGGAACGGGCGGAGTCTCGATCACGGTGACATCACGCAGGAGGCCCTCTCGCCCCTCCCGCCGCTGGAAATATACGAGGTACCGATCGAACTCACGGATGAAGACCCGCTCGCGAAACGCGACCGTGGCACGCTGGCGGACGGCGGAGAACAGGATCCGCTTGTACGCCGTCGTGGACCGCGGCAGGAGGGTGCCGTTGAACACCAGCAGGCCCAGCGACACCACCAGCCCGGCGCCCGCCAGCGGGGCGGCCAGCCGCAGGAGGCTGATGCCCCCCACCTTGAGGGCGGTGAGCTCACGGTCCTGCGCCAGCCGGCCGAAGGCGAGAACGGCGGCGAGGAGCATGGCCATCGGGAGCGCGATGGCGACGATGGACGGGGTGAAGCACCCGAGCAGTTTGAGGATGACGACCGGGGGAACCCCGCGGTTCAACATCAGGTCGGCCAGATCGAACAGCCGGTCCATCATGAGGACGAACAGAAAGAGGCCCACTCCGGCCACCAACGGCGGCACGAACTCGCGAATGAGGTACCGGTCCAGGACCTTCACGGCCTGATCCTCAACCGGCGCGCCAGGCCCGACAGTTCAAGGTCGCCGGGCTTGCCCGCCAGCGCGGCGCGCACGATCGCCACGGCCTCGTTCCGGCGACCGCGCTTCATGAGCAGGCCAACCGCGTTCACCGCCCCCTCGACAAAGCCCGGATCACACGCCAGCGACTGCCGGTAGGCCTCCAGCGCGCCCACGGTGTTGCCCGCCAGCAGGCGCACATTGCCCAGGCTGTTGTAGTCGGAGGCCGCCTCCTTACCACCGGGCCGCACCCGCAGTGCCGCCTGGATCAGCTCCTGCGCCCGCGGCAGGGCGGATCGGTCACCGTTCATCGCCCGCACCCCGTACACGACGCCCAGGTTTCCCCAGCCTTCCGGGTAGCAGGGAAACCGGCCGAGGTCGGCCTCGAAAAGTTTCTGCGCGCCCGCCAGGTCGCCGGCCTCGAACAGCATCTTTCCCTTGTGAAAGGCGATGCGGTCGTGCGCGCCATCGGGCAGGGGCCGGAGCGCCCGGTCGAAGTTGAGCGCCGACCGGGCATACGCTTCCGCGGTGCGCGCTGAATGCCGCTCCTGCTCCTCGCGGGCGAAGTCCTGCCACGCGAGCCCCCACTGGAAGTAGCAACTGCGGACGAACGGCCGGATGGAAACGGCCGCCAGCGGCAGGACGAGCAGGAGCCAGGCGATCGCGGCGGGACGCACCGGGCGCGGAGGGGTCGCAGGGGGCGGACCGGCCTCGATGGCCGGCAGGAGAAAGGCGAGCGCCATGACCGGCTGGGTGTGGAGCGGGAAATTGAAGAGCGCGTGCGCCGCCACCGCCGCGACCCCTGCACGAACGGCCCAGCCGGCCAGGTCGCGGACCGGCCAGGCCAGGAGCCCCAGGAAGACGGCGGCGAACAGGACCCCGCCCGGCCATCCCAGTTCGGCGAAGGCCTCCAGGTAGTCATCATGGGCGTGCACGGCGTTGATCCCGAACCCGGCATCCCCGGGCGTGGCCACCTTCAACTGGACGCACGGGTAGGCCTGGGTGAACTGGCCCGTGCCCGCCCCGAGCGCGGGCGCCTCCCGCCACATGAGCGCCGCCGTCTTCCACATGAGGAGGCGGCCCGGATCGCCCGGAATCAGCAGGTGCTCGAGGACGCCGGGGCGCACGGCGGAAACCATGAGCGCGACGGCTGCCGCGGCACCAGCAAACCACGCCAGCCGGCGGCGCAGGGCCGGAACCCCTGCCGCCAGCATCCCGAATCCCGCCGCCAACCCGATGGCCCCGCCCCGCGAGCCGGTCAGGGCCAGGGCGATCCACATCAAGAGGACCGCGCCCCCCACCAGCCACGCGATGCCCCGCCGCCCGGCCCCCAGCGCCGTGGCCAGCGCGGCGTGAGCCGCGGGCAGGACCAGCACGAGGAACCCCGCGAAGAAGATGGGGTTCCCGAAGGTGGAAAACACGCGCTCCTCGGTGAAGGTCACCGACCGTTCGTCCACCGCATACGGGGACAGCAACTGCCGGCCGAACACATGCTGGCCCAGCCCCACCAGTGCGGCGGTGGCACCGGTCCCGATGAGCGCCGCCCGCGCCGCGGCCCGGTCACGGGGGGCCAGCCCGAGGGCGCCCGCCGCCAGCATGAGCACCGCCCCCCACTCGCCCGTCCGG
This sequence comes from Candidatus Coatesiibacteriota bacterium, assembly GCA_023265785.1. Lineage (GTDB taxonomy): Bacteria > Oederibacteriota > CAKKQC01 > CAKKQC01 > CAKKQC01 > JAHFSL01. The sequence continues at coordinate 2,561 of JAHFSL010000371.1, forward strand.
ACGGCGGCGGACGGGCCGTCGGCGGCCCCGACGGCCCGCACCAGCACCCAGGCGAGCCAGAGCCCCGCCGCGACCCGCCACCACCCCGGCACCCCGGCCCACCCCGGCCGGCCATCCAGGAGCCAGAGCGGGAAGATGATGAGGGCCAGCAGGGCGATGAGCGCATCCTTGGCGATCAGGTAGGCGTCACGGGCCCAGGGCCAGAACGCGAGCGGGAGCAGGACCAGCGCGGCCAGCACCGCCCGCGCGCGGAGCCGGTCGGCCGCGAGCGTCACTTCGCCGCCGGGGCGGCGGCCTGCTCGTCAGTGGGCTTGGATTTCCCCGGCTTGACCGGCCGGGGGTAGGCATCGAGTTCCCGCTTGGACCGGATCACGAGGCGCTCGCCGGAGGCCACCCGCGCCTGCCGGTGCATTCCCTCCACGAGTCCCAGCCCGATCTCGGTCGCCACCCGCAGGGGGAGGAAAAGAAATCCGGTGATCGCGCCGCCGAAAATCATGACGCCGCGGAAGACATCCGGCGCCAGCGCGGAGGAGCGCGCCTGCCAGACCGCGAGGACGACGAGCGCGATACAGGACGCCGCCAGGTACAGGGACAGGAGCCGGCGGGCCAGCCGCCAGGCCCGGACCTGGCCGGCGAGGGAGTCAATGAGTTCGTCAATCTGCCGCCCGGTCCGCGCTTCCCAGTCAATCGCCCAGGCCTCGTCCCAGCGGCGCTCCACATCGGACTCCACCGCCAGCGCGGCGAGCAGGGCCAGGAAGACCAGCCCCCAGACCGCCACCCCCAGGGTCATGATCGCCTGCGGCGTCATGCAAATATCCTAGCGGAAACGTCAGCCCGCGGTGGGGCCGACGGGATCGCCGGACTGGAGGCGCCTGAACGCCGCGGGC
>JAHFSL010000372.1 GCA_023265785.1 Candidatus Coatesiibacteriota bacterium
GGTGGGGCGGACCATCAACTCCTCGCCCGTGCACCACGGTCTCCTTTACGTGACCCATGACCACGGGCTGACGGTGTTCAACACGGCCACGGGGGCGGTGGCGTGGAGCATGCCAGGGAGCGCGCCGGGGACGCTGGGGCCCAATGATGTGGGGATGGGGCAGGAGTCCTCACCCATCGTGTACAAGGGCATCCTGTATGCCGGCATGATCTGGCACAACCAATTTTCGGTTGTGGCCGTGGACATTGACCCGATCTCCCCGACCTACCGGACCGTCCTCTGGGCAAGAGGATTCGGGTTCACGTTCGTCAAGGCCTCGCCCGGTGCCGGACATGGGTTCGTGTATATGGTCAGCGGCGACGGCGTGTTGCGGGCCTTGAACCCCTTCACGGGCGCCACGGTCTGGGAGCGGTTCCTGGGGGCCTTCGTGACCACGACGGAGTCCATCAACCTCAATGTCGTGCCGCCGGTGGTGCTGGTCGCCCATGAGAGCGGGAATCTCCTCGCCTTCAACGCGGACACCGGCGCGCCGGTCTGGACGCGGTTCGTCAACTCGCGGTTCACCTCCCCGGCCCTGTCCGGCACCACCGTGTTCATCGCTTCCCATCTGGTGAACACGGTCTACGCCCTGAACGCGATCACCGGGGCGGACGTGTGGATCGCCACGACCTTCACCACGACCGGGGTGGGGATTTCCCAGGGGGGGCCGGCGGTGGCGGACGGGCGGGTGCACCTGTATGCGACCAACGGCCAGGTGTTCACGCTGGACGCGGCGACGGGGGCGACCCTTGATGTTTTGAACCTGCCGAACGTTCAGCTCATCACCGCCCACCTGTCGGCGGGGGCCGGCCACCTGTATTTCCCCTCCTATGACGGGCAGATCGTGGCGCTGGCATCGGTGACCACGCCGCCGCGGGCGTTGACGGCGCTGGGGATGGTGGGGCAGATCGCGCTGTCGTGGTCCCCGCCCGATATCAATGTGGCCCTCATCACGGGGTACCGGGTGTACCGGACCACCGTGGCGGGGGGTGTGGAGACGGCCCTCGCGGACGTCTTTGGCGTGGGCACCACCGCCTATCTGGACACGACGATGCCGCTCCGCCGGGACATCACCTACCGCGTGGCGGCGGTGGATGCGCGGGGCCTCGTGGGCCGCACGGCGGGGCCGGTCACCGCCCGGGCCTACTTCGCGCCGGCCTTGGTGGCGGACGTGACGGCGCCGGTGTCCGGACAGCTTGCCTGCCTGAACCTGGCGGCGACGGTCACGGTGACGGGGACGGCCACATCGGGCAATTTCACGCACTATCGGCTGGAGATGGTGGAAGACGAAGTGACCACGACGCTCCTGGAGTTCACGCGGTCCGTGGCGGGCGGGACCCTGGGCGTTCTGCCCATCACGCAGTTCGGACTGCCGATGGTGCGGCTCACGGTCTTCGATGAGACCGGCCTCACTGCGGGGGCGGTGGTGATATTTGACGCCCCCGCCCGCGCCCTGACCGCCGAGGTCGCCTGGCCGGGGGACGGGCAGGTGTTCCCGACCACGTGCGACCTCGCGCCGTACACCCTGACGCTGACCGGCCGGGCCTTCGGTACCCGGTTCGCGGGGTACCGGCTGGAGTTAGCCCGGTTGTCCTCATCTTTGGTGGTGTTGTCCACTTCGACGTTCGCGGACCCCGTCGTGTCGGTTGGGAGGTTGGGGCTGGTGGTGCTTCCGGACTGCGACAGTTTCGTGGTCCGGATGATCGTGGAGGATGCCTGCGGGCGCGTGCTCACGACCGCGGTCACGTTGCACTCGCAGTCCTCGGCACAGTTCCTGGCGAGCCTCGAAACGTTCTCGGCGCGCGGCCGGAATCCTGGAGAGCACCGGCAACCGATGGATGTTGTGGTTGATCGGGAGGACTTCGTGTGGGTGGTGGACACCAAGAACTCCCGGATGCAGAAGTACACCGCGGAGGGTCAATTCCTGTTCGAGTTCGGGGGTTCGACCGTGTTCGCGGAGCCGGTCGCGGCGGCGGTGGATGCTGACAACGACGTCCTCGTCCTGGACAGGACGACCGGAGTGGTCAGCGTGTTCGACGAAGACGGCGTGTTCCACCGCGGTTTCGGGAGCACGATTCCCGGGTATGGAAAATTGAACCATCCCGAGGGGCTCGCGACGCGTGGCAACGATTTCGTGTGCGTCGCCGACACCCTGAACAACGCGGTCGTGGTGATGGATCGGAGCGGCCATTTCCTGAACTCCATCGGCGGTCCAGGCACTGATGGGGGCCCATTGAGTCACCCGGCCGGCGTCTCGGCCGGTGACCAGTCGTTCCTTTCCCTGGTCGCGGACACGGGGAATGGCCGAATCCAGGTCTTCGGTCCGCTCACCCAATCGTTGTCCAATCCGTTCGTCGCGAGTTTTGGCGGCAGTGGATCAGGGCCGACCTGGTTCAGCGGGCCATGGGAGGCGGTGAATGGCGGTGACGCCAGCATGTTCGTCTCCGACACGGGGAACAACCGGCTGGCATGGTGGACGATGGCGGGCAGGGGCGTCCCGCCTGCGCTGTTTGCCTTGATTCCCCCGCCTGGATCCAGCGCGACGCTCTTCAGCGCGCCGCATGGACTGGCGCTGGACCGGGAGCAGGCCAGCCTGTACCTCGCCGACACGGGGAACAACCGGATCGTGAAGGTGAGACTGCGCATGGTGCCGGATGTCATCATGCCTCGTGCGGTCATCATGGCGCCGGCGTCAGGAGCTACCGTGACGGGCGCCGTTAGCGTCACCGGGATCGCCGCTGACGCGCACTTTACTTCGTTTACTCTCGATGCGGGCGCCGGCGAATCGCCGTCCTCCTTTTCGCTGATCGCCACCTCGATCCTTCCCGTATGGGGAGGCCAGTTGGGGGTCTGGGACACCGCGGTGCTTGCGCCCGGCGTCTACACGCTCCGATTGACGGTCCAGGATCGAACCGCCAATATCTCACGGACCCGGCAGACCGTCGTCGTCATTCCGCCCATCGCGCCGCTCATCTCCTCCGCACCGGTCATCCCTCCGCCGTTCAGTCTCCCACGAACGGGGTCCGTGCCGATCGTCCGAGTCATGAGCGTGCCGACAATCTTGCCGACGAATCGGAGATGGCCCCCCCCACATTGATCCGGGCGGGCCATCTCGCTACACTGGAAGAGCCGCGGAAGGAGTGGTTAGCGCTGGCCGAGTAACGCGAGAGCGCGGCAGTAGGCCGTTACGGGTACTGCCTGCCTACGGTCTTGTCGTCGGCGAGCTAGCGAGGTTTCAGGGCAAGACGCCGACGATAGTGTTCGGCCGGCCAGTGGTCAATGTGGGCGGCCTGGCGGGCCGTAAGATTTCGCACGCCGCCCGTGGCCAGGGCGCCCAGCAGGGCGCGGGCCCACTTCTCGGCCATGAGCGAGATATTGAGGACCTCGTCGGCGGTCTCACCGAGGG
>JAHFSL010000373.1 GCA_023265785.1 Candidatus Coatesiibacteriota bacterium
GAAGGAGGAGGGCGGCCGGCACACGCCGTTCTTCAAGGGGTACCGCCCCCAGTTCTACATGCGGACGACCGACGTGACGGGTTCGATCACGCTGCCGGCGGGCGTGGAAATGGTCATGCCGGGCGACAATATCTCGGTGGACGTGGAGTTGATCATGCCGATCGCCATGGAGAAGGGCCAGCGCTTCGCGATTCGCGAAGGCGGGCACACCGTGGGTGCCGGCGTCATCGCCGAGATCGTCGAGTAACGGGTTCGGATCAGGACACGGGCGGCGGGCGAGGGTATTGAGAACCTGTCATGAGGGAAGTCATTCAACTCGCGTGTGGTGAGTGCAAGCGGCGCAACTACACGGCGACCAAGGACCGGAAGAAGCAGACGGGACGGGTGGAACTGAAGAAGTTCTGCCCGTTCTGTCGCAAGCACGTTTCCCACCGGGAATCGAAGTAGCCGTTCCGGTGGTCCCCGTCGTCCGGCGCAATAGGCCTGTAGCTCAATTGGCAGAGCACCGGTCTCCAAAACCGGGGGTTGCAGGTTCGATTCCTGTCAGGCCTGCAGCGCCCGGTGGCGCGGATCGTGGAGAGCACGCATGTCGGAGGACGTGAGGAAGTGGATCGACCAGTTTCGGATGTTCATCCAGGAAGTCAATCAGGAGGTCAGGCGAGTCACATGGCCGACCAGCAGGGAATTGCTCGGGGCGACGCTCGTCGTGGTCTTCACCACCGGTGTACTGGCCGGCCTGCTCGCGCTGTACGACCTGGTCATTTCGCGGCTGTTGCGTGTGATTTTGCGCTAGGGGGCTGACGGCATCATGGATTGGTACGTCGTGAACACGTATTCGGGGTTTGAACAGAAGGTGAAGGATCATTTGGTGCGGCGGATCGAGGAAGCCGGCCTGAATGACCAGGTCGCCCAGGTCCTGATCCCCACGGAGGAAGTCACGGAAATTCGCGAAGGGAAAAAGCGCATCGCCCAGCGCAAGTTCTATCCCGGGTACATCCTCGTCGAGATGGGGATGACCGACGAACTGTGGCATGTCATCCGGAACACGCCCCGGGTGACCGGCTTTCTCGGTGGTGACCGGCCGGTCCCGCTCAGCCAGGGCGAGATTGAGACCATCTTCGAGCAGATCGGCAAGGCCAAGTCCCGGCCGCGCCCGAAGACCCAGTTCGAGGAGGGTGAGCCCGTCAAGATCACGAGCGGCCCGTTCGTGAACTTCCAGGGCGTCATCGAGGAAGTGAACCCGGCGCGCGGCAAGGTGAAGATCACCGTCTCAATCTTTGGCCGGCAGACGCCGCTCGAAGTCGACTTCGAGCAGATCGAGAAGACCTGATGGCGCCTCCCAAGAAGGTCCTGGCCATGGTCAAGCTCCAGATCCGCGCGGGCGCGGCCACGCCGGCGCCCCCCGTGGGTCCGGCGCTGGGCCAGCACGGCGTCAACATCATGGAATTCTGCAAGCAGTTCAACGCCAAGACCGGGAGTCAGGAAGGGCTCGTGATTCCCGTCGTGCTGACGGTCTTCGCCGACCGCAGTTTCACCTTCATCACCAAGACGCCGCCCGTGTCCATCCTGCTCAAGCGCATCGCCGGCCTGGCCGTGGCGTCGGCCGAGCCGAACCGGACCAAGGTGGGCAAGGTCACGAAGGCGCAGGTGGAGGAAATCGCCCGCCAGAAGATGCAGGACCTCAATTCCGTCTCCCTGGAGTCGGCCATGTCGCAGGTCGAGGGAACGGCCCGGAGCATGGGGATCGAGGTGGCCGGATGAGCAAGCGCGCGAAGCCGTTTGCCGACGTGGTGGACCGGAAGCGGAAATACACGCTTGCCGAGGCCACCGCCCTGGTCAAGCAGTGCGCGACTGCCAAGTTCGACGAGAGCGTGGAATTGACCGTGCGTCTTGGGGTGGATCCCAAGCAGAGTGACCAGGTCATCCGCGCGGCCTGTGTTCTCCCCCATGGCACGGGTGTCACGAAGCGGGTCCTGGTCCTGGCCAAGGGCGAGAAGGATAAGGAGGCCCGCGATGCCGGGGCCGACCACGTGGGCGCCGAAGACCTCGTCGAGAAGATCGCCAAGGGCTGGCTGGAGTTCGACGTGGTGGTGGCCACGCCCGACATGATGCGCGAGGTGGGGAAGTTGGGAAAGGTGCTCGGGCCACGGGGCCTGATGCCCAACCCCAAGTCGGGCACCGTGACCCAGGAAGTGGCGCGGATCGTCAAGGAGAGCAAGGCCGGACGGCTGGAGATCCGCACGGACCCTTACGGCATTGTTCACCTGATGGTGGGAAAGGCTTCGTTCACCGCCGAGAAGTTGGTGGCGAACGCCGCGGCCGCCATGGAAGCCATCGTACGGGCGCGACCGCCGGCGGCCAAGGGCGGCTACCTGCGCCGCATGTTCCTTTCCTCCACCATGGGGCCCGGTGTCGAAGTGGACACGGGCTCCTACGCCCCGGCGGAAGGCTGACCCTGATGGCGACTGCCGTTTCACCGGGACGCGCCCTGCGAGCCGAGGTCGTGGAGGAACTTCGCGGCCTGATTCGCGGCGCCGGCGGCCTCGTCTTCATGAATGCCCAGGCCCTGGACAGCGTCGAGACCTTTGAGTTGCGCAAGGCGATGCGGCCGACGGGCGCACGCCTCAAGGTGGTCAAGAACCGGCTCATGAAGATCGCCTGCGAGCAGGAGTCGGTGGACGGGTGCGGGGGTTGGCTGGTCCAGAACACCGCGGTGGCCTTCCTGGGGGCCGATCCCGTGGCCGCCATCAAGGCGGTCTCGACCTTTGCCGGGGAACACGACAAGTTGAAGGTGAAGGGCGGCTGGATGGACCGCAAGCCGCTCGAGGTCGGCGACCTCAAGGCGCTGGCGAGCCTGCCGGGCCGGGTGGAACTGCTGACCCGGGCCGCCGTCGTCATGAAGGCCCCGCTGACCCGCGGTGCCCGGGATTTCAAGGAAGTGCTGGCGCGGCTGGCCCGGGTCATGTCCGCCGCCGCCAAGAAAGCCCCGGCGGCCTGACGGTTTCATCACGCACACGGATTCAACCTGAAGGAGGATCGTTATGAGCAAGCTCAATCCCGTTGAGGTTCTGGAAGACATGAAGTCGTGGACGCTCCTGCAGTTCAACGATTTCATCAAGTCGTTTGAAACCGAGTTCGGCGTTTCGGGCACGGCGGTCGCGGTCGCGGCGGCCCCGGCGGTCGGGGCGGCGGGCGGGGCGGCGGGTGGCGCCAAGGAAGCGGCTTCCAGCGTCAACGTGGTGCTGGCATCGGCCGGCGACAAGAAGATCGCCGTCATCAAAGTGGTGCGCGAAGTGACCGGGCTGGGTCTCAAGGAAGCCAAGGACCTGGTCGACGGCGCGCCCAAGCCGGTCAAGGAAGGCGTCACGCCGGAAGAGGCGGAGGCCATCAAGGCCAAGTTTGCGGAATCCGGGGCGACGATCGAGATCAAGTAACC
>JAHFSL010000042.1 GCA_023265785.1 Candidatus Coatesiibacteriota bacterium
GCCGGCCAGGTCGGCCAGCCGCGGCGGCTGGGCCGAGGGCAGGGGTTGGGGCGGAACGCCGGCCACGGGAGCCGGGCCTCCTGGCGTGGGAAGGCCGGCATTCGCAGTCTCCTCGGTGAGTGGGACAAAGATGCCGTTGGTGAGTGGGGCGGCCGCAGGGGCGGCTGGGAGCGGGGCAATGGCCTGTTGCGCGGCCCGGCCGATCGCGGCAATGACGGCGCGGCCTTGCTGGGCCGCGAGCGCGTCCAGCAGGCGCTGGGGCGGGGGCGGCAGGGCCGGTCCCGCCACGGCCGCAGGAGGCAGCGGCGGGAGCCGGTTTGCCAGGATGGTGGCGGCGGGGTCGCGCGGCGCGGCCGTGGGGCCCACGGCCAGGTCGCCTTGGCCGAGGGTCGCCGCGAAGGACCGGGGCCCGTCCGGCCGCCGGATCGGCTGGGCGGGCAACGGCTGGAACGCCGGCAGGGTGTGGACCGGAGCGGCCATGGGGGGTCAGTCCTCCTTGGGGGGCTCGACCCGGCCCTCGGCCTTGGCCGGGGCCGCGGCGAACATCTCCGCGCTGATGTGCTCCAGGAAATCCTTGAATTTCCGGTGCTCATCCGCCAGCTTGGACTTGTCGGCGATGGCGGCGGCCTGGATGACCCCCTCGGTCACGAAGATGGGGGCCTTGAACCGCAGGGCCATCGCGACCGAATCCGACGGCCGGGCGTCGATTTCGGTCTCCTTGCCGTCGTGTTCCACCACCATCCGGGCGAAGTAGGTCTGGTCCTGGAGCTCGTTGACGATGACCCGCCGGATCTTCCCGTGGAAGTGCTGGAACACGATCTTCATCAGGTCGTGGGTCATCGGGCGCGGGCGGGAGGTGCCTTCCATCTCGTCAATGATCGCCGCCGCCTCGGACGCACCGATCCAAATGGGCAGGTAGCGCTTTTCCTCGATGTCCGTGAGGATCATGACCGGATTCTTGTTGTCCGTGTCCATCGCGATCGTCTTGACCTTCATTTCGATCATGTCGTCACCTCCGGCTCACTTTCGAGCACCAGCGCTCGCACCGACCGTCCGGACGACTCACAAGCACCTTTCACCGGCACTGTAGCACCTTTCCCCCGGGGGGGCAATCGGCCGGCCTGAAGAACCTGCGGGAACGTGATGGGTGACGCCTGCGGCGTCACGAATTCGTTCCATGACACTTCTTGTATTTCTTCCCCGAGCCGCACGGGCAGGGGTCATTCCGCCCCACCTTGGGCGCGTCGCGCTTGACGGGGGCCACCTTCGGCTGGTCACCGCCGATGGCCTGCAATTGCTCCATACTCATCCCGGGCGGCAGGCCGGGCATTCCCGGAAATCCGGGTGGCATGGCGCCGGGGGAAAATCCCGGGGGGAGACTGCCCGGTCCTGGACCGCTCGGACCACCGCCAGCGCCGCGCATCGGCGAGGCGGGCCGGGGCGGCGGCGGCGCGAGCGAGGGTCGTTCCTCGCGGCCCTCGTAGGCGAACGGGCGCTTCATTTCTTCGGGGGTGTGGATGGACTTCACGTGGTAGAGGACCTCGAGCGTCTTCTGCTTGATGGCCAGGTCCATGGCCTGGAACATCTGGAACCCCTCGCGCTTGTATTCCACGAGCGGGTCCTTCTGGCCGTAGGCGGCCATGCCGATGCCCTCCTTCAGCCGGTCCATGCTGTACAGGTGCGCCTTCCACTCCGCGTCAATCACGGAGAGCATGATCATCCGCTCCATCTCGCGCAGGGCGGCGGGGCCGAAGGCCGCTTCGCGCTCCCGGTAGAGGGCGGACAGAGCTGACACGAGCCCGGCCCGCAGGTCCTGCGGCCGCTCGGCCGCGAGTGACTGCGGGTCGCGCGCCAATCCAAATGTTGTCCGCAGCCAGCGGGACATGGACCCCGCGGCCTCCGGGTCGGGCTCGCCGCGCTCGGGGAAATACGTGGCCGCCGCCCGGTCCACCATCTCGGTCATGTGGTCCAGGATCAGCGGCGAGACATCCTCGCCTTCCAGGATCGCCCGGCGCTGGGCATAGATCACTTCGCGCTGTTTGTTCATGACATCGTCGTATTCGAGGAGGTGCTTGCGCATCTCGAAGTTTCGCGCCTCCACGGCCTTCTGGGCGCGCTCGATGGCCTTGGTGACCCAGGGGTGCTCGATCACCTCACCCTCCTGCATGCCCAGCTTCGTCATCCAGGACTGGAGGTTGTCGCTCCCGAAGAGCCGCATGAGGTCATCTTCCAGCGAGAGGTAGTAGCGGGAGGCGCCGGGGTCGCCCTGCCGGCCCGTGCGGCCGCGCAACTGGTTGTCCACGCGGCGGCTCTCGTTGCGCTCAGTGCCGAGCACGTACAGGCCGCCCAGGGCCTTGACCCCCTCGCCCAGCTGGATGTCGGTGCCGCGGCCGGCCATGTTGGTGGCGATCGTCACCACGCCTTTCTGGCCGGCGCGCGCGATGATGGCGGCTTCCCGCTCGTGCTGTTTGGCGTTCAGGACCTCGTGGGGGATGCCGCGGCGCTTGAGCATGCCCGAGAGCTTCTCGTTCTTCTCGATGGAGGTGGTCCCCACGAGCACGGGTTGGCCGCGCTCGAAGGCCCCCGCCAGGTCCTCCAGGATCGCGTCGTACTTCTCCCGCTCGGTCTTGAACACCTGGTCGGCGCCGTCCTCGCGAACCATGGGGCGGTGGGTGGGCACCTGCAGGACGTCCAGCTTGTAGATTTCGGAGAATTCCTGGGCCTCGGTCCGGGCCGTCCCGGTCATGCCGGCCAGCTTGGCGTACATGCGGAAGTAGTTCTGGAAGGTGATGGTGGCCAGCGTCTGGTTCTCCTCCTCAATGTCCACCCCTTCCTTGGCTTCGACGGCCTGGTGCAGCCCGTCGGACCAGCGGCGGCCCGGCATCAGCCGTCCGGTGAACTCGTCCACAATCACGACCTTGCCATCCGTCACGATGTAGTCCACCTCGCGCTTGTAGAGGGTGTGGGCGCGCAGGGCCTGGACCACGTGGTGGAGGAGTTCAATATTCCCCTCCTCGTAGAGGTTGGTGACCTTGAGGAGGCCCTCCACATGGGTCACGCCCTCCTCGGTCATCGTGACATTGCGGTGCTTCTCGTCAATCTTGTAGTGGGTTTCCTTCTCGAGTTTGGGGATGATGCCGTTGATCCGGTAGTACTGCTCGGTGGACTCCTCCGAGGGGCCGGAAATGATGAGGGGGGTGCGGGCCTCGTCAATCAGGATCGAGTCCACCTCGTCCACGATGGAATAGAACAGGGCGCGCTGGACCATGTACTCCGCGCTGGTCGCCATGTTGTCGCGCAGGTGGTCAAAGCCGAATTCATTGTTGGTCCCGTAGGTGATATCCGCGCCGTACGCGGCCTTGCGCTGTTCGGTGGACAGGCCGTGCAGGATGCACCCGACGGTCAGCCCCAGGTACTCGTAGATGTTGCCCATCCCCTTGAAGTCGCCCTTGCCCCGGCTGTCGCGCTCGGCGAGGTAGTCGTTCACGGTGATGACATGGACGCCCTTGCCGGCCAGGGCGTTGAGGTAGACGGGCAGGGTGGCGACCAGGGTCTTGCCCTCGCCGGTGCGCATCTCCGCGATCCTGCCCTGGTGCAGGACCATGCCGCCCATCAACTGGACATCGAAATGCCGCTGGCCGATGGTCCGGCGGGCGGCCTCCCGGACCGTGGCGAAGGCCTCCGGGAGCAGGTCGTCCAGGGTCTCGCCCCGGGTGAGGCGCTCCCGGAACGCCGCGGTCTTCCCCTTGAGTTCGTCCTCGGACAGGGTCTGCCAGCCGGGTTCCAGGGCATTGATCCGGTCCACGGCGGGCTGGAGTTTGCGGATCTCCCGGGCGTTACGGTCCATGAGGCGTTTCAGCCAGGCGATCATCGGGAGGCTATTGTACCCCCCGCGAAATGGGACCGGCCCCGCGTTTCCCACGACGGGAAGCAACGGGGCCGGCGGAAAAGGCCTCGCTGGGAAGGCCTGGAATCAGGTCAGGGGGCGACCTTCATGACATTGATCGCCTGCGGACCCTTCGGCCCGTCCACGATCTCGAAGGACACTTCCTGTCCCTCGGCGAGGGTCTTGTACCCGTCCCCCTTGACGTTGGAAAAGTGGACGAAGACATCCCGCCCTCCCTCCTGCGCAATGAACCCGTACCCTTTCTTGTCATTGAACCACTTGACCTTGCCACGCTTGTCCATGCGACTTCGTATCCCCCTTCATCCGGGGCGAGGGTCTCGCCCCGAACCATTCGTCTTCCCGCGCGCCTGTTTCCGGACGCACGATTGCCGGTGAGCGTACCAAACGACCGCGGTGATGTCAACGCGGAACGGTCGTGGACAGCGCGGCGCTGAAGGTGGTGGCCGACATCGCGGTCAACTCGGCCAGCGCCTCCTCGCCCCAGGCGGCGTTCTCCGGCTTGTACCCGGCATCGAGGACCCGCACCCGGCGGAAGGCCTCCGTCGCCTGTTCCACGAGTTCGCGGCCGCCGCCGTTGGCGCCCCACCACCGCATCAGGGCCACGCCGAGATTGTTCCAGGCGAATTTTGAGCCCGGGTCAAGGCCCGTGGCCCGCCTGAGCGCCTCCGCGGCGCCCTGCGGGTCCCGCGCACGGAGGGCCAGCAGGCCGAGCGTGTTGGCGGCCGCCGCGCGGGCCTTCTTGGTGGGGGCCAGGGCCTCGGCGCGGGCGGCGTTGAGGCGCGCGAAGGCGAGGTCCCCCTCCCGTTCCGCGGCATTGGCCGCTCGCCGAAAGTCCGCGTAGGTCCCGGTGGCGGCGGGGGTCCGGGGGGGCTGGCCCGCCCGGGTCGCCGCGGCCGCGGCCCACAGGGCTTCCTGCTCGGCATAGGCTTTGGCCACCGCGGAATTCTCGGGCTGGTAGGCCGGGTCCAGCGCGGCGGTCCGGGTGAGGGCGGCGAGAGCGCTGTCGAGCGCCGCCGTCCCCGACAGCCCAGTCTCGTACTGGCGCAGGCGGAGGACGCCCAGCGTATTCCAGGCCTTTTTCTGGTTGGGATCGGTGGCCGTGGCGCGGACCAGCCGGTCGGCGGCCTCCTCGTACCGGCGAAGCTTGAATAGGGCGAATCCGGCGCCGGTCAGCGCCCCAACGCGGCCCTCCACCGTGGCGGCGGCCGCCGCCGCCTGGTCGTAGAGGGTCGCGGCTTCCTCGAACCGGGTGGCGGCCAGCGCGGCCGCGGCGTTCGCGAACAGGGTGCGCGCCCCGGGAGCCGGGGCCGCGGGAGCCGCATGGGCCAGCCCGGCGGCCAGGGCGAGGACGGGAATTAGCGGGAGCGGGCGCGCGGGGCGGTCAGCCCTGGCGGGCGTCATCAAACGTGCCGAGCTGGATCGACAGGTAGAACACCGGGAAGGCGCCGACGATCAGCGCGGGCGCCAGGATTTCGAACACGGCCTTCTGCGCCGGCGTCACGCCCAGCAGGTACAGGACATAGTAGCCGGCCATCAGCATGACAAACCCGCCCCAGAACACATAGAGCCCCCACCGCCGCTTCACCGACTCCTCCATGGCCATGCGCTCAGCCCTCCTTCGCGGCCGCTGGCGGGCGCGGCGCCTTGTCGGCGCCCGCGGTCCGGCCGGCGCGGCCTTCGTTGCGCTTGATCAACCGCTGGATCTCCTCCATGAACTGCGTGACGTCCTTGAACTGCCGGTAGACGGACGCGAACCGCACGTACGCGACCTCGTCCAGGTCATGCAGGCGGAGCATCACCAGCTCGCCGATCTCCTCGCTGGTGATCTCACGCCCGTTCCGGTTGAAGCAGTCCTTCTCGATGTCGTCGGCCATGACGTCCAGCATGGGCTGGCTCACGGGCCGCTTTTCGCAGGCCTTGCGCAGGCCGGACATCAGCTTCTGCCGGTCAAAGGCCTCCCAGCGCCCGTCCTTCTTCTTGATGAGCGGCATCGTCTGCTCAATCTGTTCGTAGGTGGTGAATCGCCGGTGGCACTTGAGGCACTCCCGGCGGCGCCGGATCGCGGACCCTTCCTTGGTGCCGCGGGAATCCACGACCTTGTCCTCCTCGTGGCCGCAGAAGGGGCACTTCATCGCGCGGGCCCCCTAGCTCCGGGGCCGCTCTTTGATCTTCTGGTACTGGACCCACCAGCGACGCACCTTGGAGAGGGTGCCGGCGATCCGGCGGCGGATCCGCTTGACCTGCTGGGGGGTCAGCTCGCCCTCACCGTCAATCTTGACGGCGTCGGTGAGGGACAGCTCGCCGTTGGCCAGTCGGGTGTCCAGCTGGAGCAGTTCCTTGATGATGAGGTCCGACTGGTACATGGCCGCGTCCACCTTCTTTTCCCCGTCCTCCACCTGCTTGGCCAACGCGATTTCCTCGTCACGGGTCAGGAGCATCACCTGGCCCATCTCGTGGAGGTACATCCGGACGGGATCGTCAATGCGCGATTCCTGCGCCGGGGCCTCATTGTCCTCGCCCTCGCCGCGCTTGGGGCGCGGCTTGGCCTCGGCCGCGCGCGCCCGGGCGTCGTCCTCGTCAATGATCTCGATGTCCATTTCCGACAGCTTGCTCAACAGGTCGTCAATCTGGTCGGTGTACATCGAGTCCTGGGGGAGCCGGTCGCTGACCTCCTGGTAGGTGAGGTAGCCGCGTTCGCGGCCCATGGCGATCAGCTGTTCAATGTCCCCCGGGCGCGGCCCGCCCTCGGCCTCGTCGGTGGCGCCGAATTGGGCCACGAACCCACCGGAGCCCTTGCGGCCGGGACCGCGTCCGGGTCCGCGCCCGGGACCGCCGGGCGGCGGAGGGGCACCCGGTCCGGCCTTCGCATTCGCGGGACCGGCCTTCGCGGCGCCAGGTCCGGCCTTCGCGCCGGCGGGACCGGCCACCGGGGGCGGGCCGGCCTTGGCGGGCGCCGGCTTGGCGGCCTTGGGGCGGGGATCCTTGGGCGCCGGGGGGGGCGTGCCGCCGGGTCGCTTGGCGCTCATGCCCGTGCCTCGCCGGTGGTTGGGGGGAGGGATCCGTGGTCCGCGCCGGCCAGCTTCCGCTTGGATTCCATGAGGCCCGCCACGGCGGCGGGATCCCGCGCCTCGCCGATGCGGCGCGAGAGGTCGCGCAGTTCGGCGCGGCGGTGGCGCTGGGCCAACTGGGCGGCGGCCTCGTGGCAGGCCTCCTCGGAGGGCGCCGCCTGGCCGTCCGCACCCTCGGTCAGCAGGGACACGGCGGCGGGTTCGTCGCGAAACTCATCGAGCAGGGAAGCGATGGAGAAGGCCTCACCGGATTCGATCAGCGCGCGCACCCGCCCCGCGACCCGAACCCCGGCGGGGGACGGAAAGGCTTCCGGCGGGAGCGCCAGGAGGCCGTCAAGCGCGGCGCCCCGGTGGCCGAAGACTCCCGCCAGCAGGATCCGCTCGGCGGCCACGGGTGCCGGGCCCGCGGCCGGGAGGGACGCCCCGGCGCCGGACGGGGTGCGAGCGGCCGGGGCCGGCGCCGCCCGGTCACGGAACCGGTGGAGCTCCTCCTCGACATCCTGCTCGCGCAGGTCGAGCCGGGTGGCCAGCCGACGCACATAGGCGAACCGTTCAATCGCATCAGGCACGCGCGCCAGATAGGGAAGCAGGGATTGCACGAGCTGGCGCCGGCCGGTGAGGGTCGCCAGGTCAGCGTGGCGAGCCGCCACCTCGAACCGAAAATCGAAGAGCGACACCGGGGCCACGGCCTCGTCCAGCGGGCCCTCGCCGGCTTCGGCGCCCGCGGCGGCGCCCAGCGCCTGCTGGAAGGCCCCCAGGCCCCGCGCAATGATGAATTCGTCGGGATCGTGGCCGCCGGGAAGCCGGACGATCTGTACCTCGAACCCGGCCTCCGTGGCCAGGTCCAGCCCCCGCACCGCCGCCTCGTTGCCGCCCACGTCCTCATCATAAACGATGAGCAGGAGCCGGGCGATCCGCTTGAGCAGTTTCAACTGGGCCTCGGTGAGGGCGGTTCCGAGCACGGCCACCGCGTTGGTCACGCCGTGCACCTGGAGGGCGATCGCATCGAAGTAGCCTTCCACGAGGACCGCCGCGCCCGCCTTGCGGATGGCATCCCGGGCCCGATCGAGCCCGAAGAGGACGCCGGACTTCTTGAACAGCGGCGTTTCGGAGGTGTTGAGGTATTTGGGCTGTTGGCCCTCATCGAGCGCCCGGCCACCGAACCCGATGACATGGCCCGACTCATCACGGATCGGCACGACCAGCCGGCCGCGCATCCGGTCGGCCTGGCCCCCGTCCCGGGTGGGCCCCAGCAGGCCGGCCTTGGCCAGGACGGCCGGGTGCAGTTTCGCGGCGGCCAGTTCGCGGCCACCCGCGAATCCCAGCCGGAAGGTCTCGATCGCCTCGCGGGACATCTTCCGCTCCGCCAGGTGGGCCCGCGCCCGTGCACCCTCCGGGGAGCTCATGAGCGTGCGGTGGTACAGCTCGGCGGCGGTTTCCATCACCTGCAGGAGCCGGCCGCGCTCACGGTCCTCGGGGCGGTCGGAATCGGGGAGCGCGATCTTGGCGCGCTCGGCCAGCCGCTTGACGGCCTCCGGGAATTGGAGGTTTTCGAGGCGCATCAGGAAGGTGAAGGCATTGCCTCCCGCATTGCATCCGAAACACTTGAAGAACTGCTGGGCGGTATTCACATGGAAGGAAGGCGTCTTTTCCTGGTGGAACGGACAGAGCCCCTTGAGGCTGTTGGCCCCCGCCGCCTTGAGCGGGACGTATCCGCCGACCAGCTCGCCCAGGTCGGTGGCGGCGCGAATCTGGTCGAGGAGGGCCTGGTCATACATCATCTGGGTTGGGGGGATTATCCTACACCACGGGCCGCGATACCACCCGTTGGGGGGGGCTCCGATCCGTAGGTATATCATTACATTGATGCCTGGGAACGCATTGCCATCCAGAAATCCTCTTCTGAAGAAGCGGGCAACCAATTGGAAACGACGAAAGTTCATTATCGTCATTTCCATTTCTCTCGGATTATTGGTTTCATCGATATGGCTCGTCCCAGCTTCAAATGCATCCGACCTCTTCCCTTTTTCATTTTCAATGTTAGAAGAAAGGTGAAGATCTTCCACTGGCGCAGTGCATGAGAGGCAACTTCACAACAGGGATGGGGAAGAAAACGCTGTCAATTCCGAAAAGGAATCGTGATACATACTCTCTTGTGGTAATATGTGCACTAAGGTATCGGAGTTATGCGAACCACGATCGTCATTGACGATGCCCTCTTCAGGGAAGCGGTCCATGCCACCGCGATCCGGAAGAAGCGGCACCTGGTCGAGGCGGGTCTCCGGGAACTGATTCGGAAGCGGGACATTGAGCGATTGATCGGGAGTTTCGGCCGGGTGCGGATGAGCCTGACGCAACGCGGCCTCCGCCGGCTCAGGGGGGACCGCTGACGCATTGACCGTGCTCGTGGATAGCTCCGTCTGGATCGAAGTCTTCAGGCCTGGTGGAAAATCGGGGCCGGTGGCAACGGTTGCAGAACTCTTGCGAACGTCGGTCGTGGGGATCGCCCCCATCATCCGGTTGGAACTGGTTTCCGGGGCACGCTCCGAGGCGGAACGCACCCTGCTCCTCGATCGGCTCAAGCCACTTCAGTGGTTTGAAACGACACCGGAGGTGTGGGAGGAGGCAAGCCACCTGGGCTTCCTGCTACGCCGGAAGGGTGTGACCGTGACGGTCCCCGATCTCCTCATCGCGGCGACTTGCCTGGTGTACCGCCTGACCCTGATTCATCGGGATCGACACTTTGAGATGATTGCCGGTCACTCCGCGCTCAAGACACGGCAGGTGTAATTCCCGTCGAGACGAATTCATTGTTGATCGCCACATAGCGCCACGGCAGGAGGGCGGCGGGGCCGCGCAGGCCGATGCGGGTGGTGCGGCGGACGGTCAACCGGACCGGCCGGGCGGGGCGGAGGAGCCGCAGGGGGCCGCGCAGGAGGTCGGCGCGGTTGTGCGCCACGGTGACGCCGAGCGCCTGGGCCAGCCGGCCCGGACCCCGGGTGAAGTCGCGAAGTTCCGCGGTGCTCCGGCGGCGGCGCATGTGCGCGAGACCGGCCACGGGGACGAGAGCCCGGATCAACACGGCGCCGGGGCGCCCCTCCCGGTCCGTGACGACATTGAGCAGGGGCCAGAGGTGGCACCGGTACACATACGCCCGGCCGGGCGGGCCGAACATCGGCAGGTTGCGGACCCGGGGGCCGGGGAAGGCGTGACTGCCGGGGTCACCCCGGCCGGTGTAGGCCTCGGTCTCCACGATGATCCCGGCACAGGGGCCATGGGCGAGGACACAGCCGATGAGGGACCGGGCGATCGCGTGGGTGGATTGGTCGAAGAAGGCGGGGGCAAGGCGCCGCGGCCGGAGGGCCGCCAGCGTCAGCGGGCGATCAGCCGCCAGCCAGCACCGCCTTCACCAGAGCGGAAGCTTTGGAGCCATCCGCCTTGCCCGCCAGTTTTGGCATCAGGAGCTTCATGACCTTGCCCATGTCGGCGGGGACCTTGGCCCCGGCCTCGGCAATCGAGGCGGCAATGACCGCCTTGAGGTCCGCCTCGGACATCTGGGCGGGCAGGAAGGCTTCGAGCACCTTGAGCTCTGATTCCCCGGCCGCCTTGAGGTCCGCGCGGTTGGCCTGGATCGCGCCCTCGATCCCCTCGCGCCGGATCTTGATCGCCTTCTGGACCTGACCGAGGCGGTCCTCCTCGGTCAGGGGGCCGCGCTTCTCGATCTCGGCGTTCTTGAACGCCGAGAGGAGAAGCCGGAGCGTATTGGCCCGTGACAGGTCCCTCGCCTTGAGGGCGACGGACAGCTCCGCTTTGATCGAATCTTCAATGGGC
>JAHFSL010000374.1 GCA_023265785.1 Candidatus Coatesiibacteriota bacterium
CCACCGGCAGGAACGCGCCCGTAATGTAGTCCGATCCCTCCAGCAGGAACACCACCGCGGCGGCGATGTCCGCCGGCGAGCCGTGCCGCTTCAGCGGGGTCTTCTCCATGATTTCCCTCGCCTCGTCCTCGGGCAGGTCGGCGGGGACCAGGATGGGGCCCGGCCCGATGGCGTTGACCCGCACCTTGGGGGCCAGCGTGCGGGCCAGCCCCTGGGTCATGGCGACCACCCCGGCCTTGGCGATGCAGTAGGGAAGATATCCGGTATAGGGGCGCAGGCCCGCCCAGTCGGCAATGGAAACGATGGCGCCGCCATCAGGCTGGGCCAGCATCCGGCGGCCGGCATGGACCGCGCACAGGAAGGGGGCCTTCAGGTTCGGGTTCACCGTCCGGTCCCACTCGTCCGCCGTGACCGTGGCAAACGGGGTCCTGAAGAAGACCGCCGCGTTGTTGACCAGGACATCCACCCCGCCGAACTTCCCCGCCACCGCCTCCACCATCGCCTGCACGGCGGGCTCGTGGGTCAGCTCGGCCTGGACCGTCATCGCCTCCGTCCCCAGCGCCCGGATCTCGCCGGCGGTCCGCTCCGCATCGGTGGCCGAGGTGTTGTAGTGGACCGCCACACGCGCCCCGCGCCGCGCCAGCGCCAGCGCAATCTCGCGTCCCACGCGCTTCGCCGCGCCGGTCACGAGCGCCGTCTTCCCCTTGAGGTTCATCTGCGTATCATACCCGCATGGCCCCACGGTCCCGGCCGGGTGCGGTGGCGCTGGTCTCGGCCGGCAGTGACAGCGCGGTGCTCCTGGCCCGGCTCGCCCGAGACCACCCGCCCGTCCTCCCGGTCTATGTCCGGTCAGGTCTGCTCTGGGAACGGGTGGAACTGGCGGCGCTCCGGCATTTCCTGCGCGCCGCGCATCTTCCGGGAGTGCGGCCGTTGCGGGTGGTCTCCATGCCCGTTCGTGACACCTACGGCCGCCACTGGAGCGTGACCGGCCGCCGCGTGCCCGGGAGCCGGAGTGATGACCGCCGGATGTACCTGCCGGGGCGGAATCTCATGCTCCTGACCCGGGGCGCGCTGGTCTGCGCCGCGGAAAGGCTGGGCGTGCTGGGGATCGGCACATTGGGGGGCAATCCGTTCGCCGACGCCTCCGCCCGGTTCCGCGGACTGATGGCCCGCGCCGCCTCGCTGGCGTTGGGTCGCCGCATCCGGGTCGTGGCGCCGCTTTCCCGCATGACCAAGGCGGAGGCCCTGCGTGCGGGCCGCCGCCTGCCCCTGCACCTCACCTTCACCTGTGCCGCGCCCCGGCGGGGCCACCATTGCGGCCGGTGCAACAAGTGCGCCGAACGCCGCCGGGGATTCCTCGCAGCAGGCATCCCCGACCGCACGAAGTACGGTCCCTAGGGAAGAATCACGCCTTCGCCTTCCGAGGTCGCCGCCACACCGAGTCCCGCGGCGAGGGCGCGCTCTGAATTGGCCATGAGGGGGTCGCCGGCCCGGTCGAAGATCTCGGCCAGCCGCAGGTGGGCCAATCCGAAGTCAGGGTGGGTACGGCTGATGGGCCACACGAAGTCGAGCGCATCCTTGACCCGACCTGCCGCCAGGAGGCGGCCGCAGGGCGCCAGGTAGGCCTGGGCCGAGACCACGGCGCGGCGGCGCACCTCGCCGGACGAACGGGCCCCAGGGGGGCGCAGGAGAAATGCCATGGGCTGGCGGCGGACCCCGTCCCGGTACTCGGCGACCACGACCCACCCCGCGGTGTCCTCCGGCCGGAGGATGACGCGGCCCGCCGCGATTTCGGGAGCGAGGAGGAAGTGGAACCACGCCATGTCGGCGTAGTGCGGGGACGGCGGCACCAGCGCCACCCGCCCATTGGCCGCCTCCTCCTTGAGGTCGAGGACGGCCTCCACCCACGGCCGCTCGGACCAGAACGTCACGCGCGGGTCCTCCCGCCACACGACGAAATAGCGGTGGCCCGCCTGCGCCCCCGCCAGCGCGATCCAGCCCAGGACCAGGGCCGGCAGGAGGCGCGGGGCCCGGCGGGCGACCAGCATTCCGCCCGCCGCCACGAACCAGCCCAGCGCCACCGGCACGCCGATCATCCGCGTGGTGCGCACGCCGTCCGTATCACCCGCGAGGGCGGGCAGGAGTGCGAGCACGAACCAGCCCAGACCAATGGCCGCGGGCCGGCGGCCCGGGCCGCGCAGGCCGAGAGCGAGCAATCCCGGGACGACGATGGCCACCTCGAGCGGTGAAAGCAGGGAGCCGAGGAACGCGCAGGCCCCCCAGAGTCCCGGCCGCGGATCGGCCGCCGCGGCGCCCGTGACGAGCGCCAGGAGGTGTTCGCGCAGGCCGCCGGCCCAGCGGACCAGCGGGAGGACCGGGTACGCTCCCGCGTACTTCCACCCGCCGTGGTGGAAGGCGACGAGCAGGGCCGGCCCCGCCATGCCGGCCAGCGCGCCTAGGGCCCAGCGAGCGGCGAACGGGCGAAACCCCGGCTCGTCCTCCAGCCGGAACAGCAGGAGGAACGGAAGGACGGCCAGGAGGTGGGCGCCGGCGAGGTACCCCGGCAGGGCAAGCCCCGCCACGAGACCCGCGGCAAACCCGCGGCGAACCGGCACCGGCCCGGGGGCCCGCAGGGCCAGCCAGCCGAGGGCGGCCCCGAGGAGGAAGACGAGCGAGGAGGGGGCGGTCGCGGTGCGTGAGTAGACGAGTTCCCAAAATGAGACGGCATGAAACCCGGCCACCAGCAGGGCCGGCCAGAATCCGGCGGCGGGGAGGAACGCCACGAAGGCCAGCGCGACGACGGCCACGCCCCCCACCGCCGCGGGCAGGCGGGCGGCGAACGGCGTGGGCCCGGCCAGCGCGAGGGAGCCCGCCTCCACGGCCTCCCAGACCGGGTACCGGAGAAACGGCGTGAAGGTGGCCTCCGGCAGGGTGCGACCGTGGGCGAGCGCGAGTCCCTGGCAGGCCTCAATCGCCTCGTCGCGGTACAGGCCGGGCTTGGGCTCGCCCAGCCGCCACAGCCTCAGACCCGCCGCGGCCAGCAGGACCATTGCGAACGCGGCGCGCTGGAGAGAGGTCAGCCGGGAGTGCGTTGGGACAGCTCCGCCTTGGTTTCCTCGACGGCCTTGAGGACCTCCTCGTCGTTGAGGATCCCCTTCTGGGTCAGCAACTTCACGAGCCCGATCACCGTGACGGTGTTCGTCATGATGATGTCCCGCCACGCCTGCACTTCCTTCTCGTCCATCGGTCCCTCCTTTAGAACTCCCATTCCAGACCGCCGCGCAGGCTCTCGCCCTTGAGCGGCTTCCACCGCCGGTGCTCGACCCGCCCGCCCGCCGCGTCCGTCGCGGTCACGGTCCGCGCCGACAGGTCCATGAACCCCTCGTACCCGATCACCAGCGCCGGTCCCCGACTCCGGCCGCGCCGCTCCC
>JAHFSL010000375.1 GCA_023265785.1 Candidatus Coatesiibacteriota bacterium
ACCCGCCACGAACACGGTGGCCGTTCCCCCGCCATCGGCCCCCGTCACGGTGAACGTTGCCGTCCATCGCGGCACGGGTGAGAGCAGGGCCCAGGGCTGGCCCGCCGCGACCCCCGCCCTCGCGATATCCGCCACGCCCGCCAGCCGCACCATCGCCCGCCCTCCCGTTGCCGGGCTCCCCTCCACGAAGAGCGCCGCCACGGTGAATCCCGCGGGTCCGATGGTCAGCGTCCGTCCGGCCCAGTACGCGGCGGGCAGGAGGACAAACGGTTCCCCCGGGGCGTACTCGCGCAGGACCACGAGGTCCTGCGGCGCCTCTTCCCCGCCAATGCGAGCCACGGTGCCGGACCGGGTGAGTCCGCCCACCCCCGGGAGCCCCGCATCGCGCGTCACCGTCCACGATGACCCGCCGTGGGTGTACGGCGCCACATCCACAAACCCTCTCCCCGTCCCGCCCACGGGCGAGATTCTCACGCCTACGTCCACCCCGGAGACCAGCGTGAAGATTTCATAGCCCGCGATCCGGAACGGCGTGCCGTCCAGGAAGATCGTGGACCCGCCCCAGGTGTAGGTGGTGCCGTTCGCCGTCGTGACGGGCGCAAAGTCGTCGGTGTAATACGTCGTCGTGAAGTGCTTGAGAATGAGGTAGTCGCGCCGCGGGGGGGCCGCCCCGGTCGTCGTGAGCGTAAATCCGGCCACCAGCCCGGCCACCACGCCCTGCATGACGGGCCGCTCCTCGGCCACCAGCGGCCCCACCACCATCGGCACCGGGCGGCCCGGCGTGGCCACCGTGACCACCGGCGCGGCGCCTAGCGTCTTCGTCGCGCGCACCACGATGGTCACCGGCCCCAGCCCCGTCGGATCGGGCCCTGCCGCAATCCGGAACGCCGGTGCATCCAGGTCGGGCAGGACCTGGAGGACCGAGGAGCGCGTGACCTCGGTCACGATGACATGGCTGGCGAGATCCAGGTACGCCGGCTGGACCTCCAGCCGGTCCCCCGCCGCCGAGATGCGGAACAAGTTCATCGCGTTTTCCGGGATTTCCGGTGGCAACTGGGCGGGATCATAGTGGACGGTGAGAATGGCCGGACGGATCACCCCGCCGGCGGCGTCCTGCACGAAATCCTCCGGCCGCATCGCATCGGGCACCCCGTTGGTCGCGACGATGAGGTCGTACACCAGCCCGGCCACCTGTCCGGTGGAGGCCAGCAGAGGCACCTGCGCCGGCGCGATGTGCCGCAGGAACATGGTCTTGCGCACGCCCGGATTAAACGCCCCGGTGGGCACCAGGAGATTCGCGGCTTCGTAGGCGTCGAAGGTGACGCCCCCCGGGTTGGACCCGGTGGTCACGGTACTCCCCACCGCGTGCCCCACGTCCACCACGGTCTGCTGCTGCCGCACTCCGCCCGCCCCGGCCTCGGAGACGGTCACGAGGTGCCGGCCGATCCGCCCGGTCATCTCGGCATAGCCCAGCAGGGACGGCGTGGGTTGGCCGGTGGCGTCCTTCACGGCCCGGCTCGCCCCGTCAGGTCCCAGCACCTCGACCACGTACCGGCTCCCCGGGGCCACCCGGCCGTTCACCTTGAGCCAAGTCCGGGCCCGGTACGGCGTCGGGGTCGGCGGCGCCAGCCGGGTCTGCACCAGGTCCGCGGGCATGTGGTCATAGGTCTCGCCCAGCATGAACCCGTCGGAGGCGATGAGCGGGGTCCCGGCGTCCCGCATGACGGTGGACGAGAGAGACGACAGGACCACTTCCACGTCCGGATCGTTCTCCCCGGAGTCCGGATTCAGCGCCTCGCCAATCCGCCAGGCCGCCGTGTGCGGGGTCTCAAACGCGAAGGGGACCGCAAACCCGGCCGGGTCGTCGGAAAGGACCAGCCGCTGGAACAGGTTGTGCCGGGTCGGCAGGCGTTGCTCGAACCGCACGAGTCCCTCGCGCACCCTGGCCCCGGCCAGGGACCAGGCCGCATCGGGGAGGTGGATGGTGGCCCGGACCCCGGCCATGAAGGCCGGACCGCCCGTCACACTCGCCGTGAAGGCCGTGTCCACCAGGTCGTTGTCGTCATGAAAGTCGGCCGCGGCGGCGTCAATCTGAATGATGTGTCCACCGGTCTCGGCGTGACGCAGAACCGGGGTGATGGTGACTGAAGCCTCGAAGACCGAGGCGGTTGGAGGTATGGCCATCGCCCCCGAGGCCGTCACGGTGAAGCGCTCATCAAAGAGGGCCGCACGCCCCAGGAGCAGGTCGCCGCGCGCGGAGGCATTGATCGCCACCAGCCGGTACCGGTGGCCCGCCTGCACCAGTACCCGCCCCCGGCCCTGGCACGCGGTGCCAAAATCCGTCCGGTCAAACCGGCCCGCCAGGGCGAATCCGCCCCCCGGCACTTCCGCGTCCACAAACACGCTGGAGGCCGGCCCCGCTCCCCCGTTACTGCACTTGTTCAGGTGCACCTCAAGCTCAAGGAGCTGGTCCGTCCGCGCCGCGAAGGTCGCCACGGCGGGAACGGCCGTGGCCGATGACGCCGCCAGCGCCTCCGCCCCACCCTGGATTTGAACGGACCCGACCCGGTAGGTCGCGTGGCCCGTCCCGGAACCGGTCATCCGCAACGTATTGCCCGGCAGGAGGCCGAAGCCGGCGAAGGTTTCGCCGCTGCCGCTGGCCATGCTCGCCACGAACGGTCCGCGGTCGCCGTCGGTCACGGTCAGCAGGGACGCCGGGGTCAGCGCGGCAGCGATGTTGAGGTCGTTGCCCGCATTTTGACGGGTCACCGTGAGGGTGCTCACGCCCGCCGTGGACAAGGCCCGCACAAGATCGGGATTGGGATCCGTGAAGGTGAGCGTGGCGGAGGCCGTTCCGTACAGCGAGATCGTGTACGGGTCTACGCTTCCCGTGTTGAGGGCCGTGAGGCCGGAGGTGGTTTGGGTCCACAGGAGGGTGCCGTGGGTGATGGTGAACGCGCCGCCGCCGCGGGTGAGGGTGACGCTCCACCGGACGAATTGCGGCGCGAGGGTGCCGGGAACGCTTGTCTCCTCGGTCCTTTTCCCGAAGGAGACGAAAAAGGTCTGGTCCTGCTGGGGGATGCGGGTGGCCTGCGCGGCCACGAGGAGGGACACGGATCCGGCCGGCTCCATGGTGATGCGGTAGAAACGGTCGGCGGTCAACAGGGTCGGCCCCGTGTTCCCCGGGTCGCGGGAGAGGTCATAGGTCACGAAGGCCGTGGATCCCACCTCCTGGATCGTGAGGAAGCCCGCCGTGAGCCGGTTGTCGCGGCCGGGAATGACATACACGCTCTGGGCGGGCCGGATCAGCCGGGTCGTGCCCCCGGTCGGGAACACCAGCACCGCTTGCCGGAGATCATCCAGGGTGAACCGCTCGGTGGCCGTGAGCGTCGCCGTCCACGCCGCATCCCGGCGCGGGCCCACCGTCACGG
>JAHFSL010000376.1 GCA_023265785.1 Candidatus Coatesiibacteriota bacterium
TGGCAGATCGGTGCCCAATTCGGCCTGAATCTCGGCGACGATTTGAAGTTCATTCCGTACGTCAATATTTCACAGGATGTGTATTCCTTGAGTTCATTTTCCATGTCGGATACGTACGGGGTGTTCAGCGTCTATTCGACGAGTAATATCGGCCCCCTGCCAATCACGATGGCGCCCGGGTTTGACATCATCCTGCGCAAGCTGGGATTGAGTCTGGGGGCGGCGTTTCAGACCAGCCACCAGGAGTCCGGCGACATCAAGCAATTCAACCTTCACCTGCGCTGGAGCGAGAAGTTCCAGTCGTTGTGCGGTCTCTGATGCGGCGCCTCGCGCTCCCCGTGCTGGCCGCCCTGCTGACGGGGTGCGTGACGATCCGGTCCGCCCAGTTCCCGGGCAAGTCCTATGACCAGGTCTTCAAGGCCACTGTGGCCGGTATGTGTACCGTCTCCAAGTCATCTGGGCTCTTTATTGTGTACAAGGCCGATCCGGAAACCGGCGTCATCAACATGGTCCGCCGTGGGTTTGGGCACCAGAAGTCGGAGCTCAAGGTGGTCTCGGTGGCGAATGTCCCGGGCTTCACCATCGTGATGCCGGGCATCAATCCCGTGCCCGACATGATCATCGGGGCGGTGCAGGCCGAACTGGCTTCCAAGACCGGGGGCGCGCCGGCCGCCGCGCCCTCCTCGACCACCTCCCTGGACTCCACTCCCGGGGGGACGACCAAGGAGGCCGAGGATGAGCGGAAAGCCGGCGCCGTGAAAAAGAAGAAGAAGGTCCGGCGGGTCGTGATCGAGGAAGAAGTGGAAGAGCCCGAGACCCCGGCCGCCGGTGGGACGGCCAAGCCTGCGGCCCCCACCGCGCCCGCGGCGGAACCCGCGAAGAAGTAGCCCGTCCTCCCGCGCTGGTCGCGGGAGCGGTTACCAGTTCTTCCGGACGAGATTCAGGTCGCGGATGAGCCCCTGGCAGACGGTCTCGGACTCCGGGCGAAGCGGGCTCTTCATGGCGGTCTCGATGAGCTTGGTGCCCAGCCCCACGACGAGATTTTCCTTCATGGCGTCAACCGAGAGGGCGGCCTTGGAATGGACCTCGTCGCGCGCCTTTTCAAAAATAACTTCGCCCGTGCCGGCGTCCACGAGTTTAAGGTGCACCTCGACCTCCCGCTTCGAAAGGAAGCCAAGGTTCGTGTATTTGAACCGGACGATCTCGCCGTAGAGCAGGCCATCCACCTTGAGGGTCGCGCCCAGCTTGGCGGGGGTGACGGAGCCCAATTGGCCCCCATCGGTGATCCCGATGCCCCGCAGGGCGGTGTCCACGGTCTTGTCCTCGGGATAGTTGTACTGCGCGCCCATCAGGTACATCTCGAGGAGTTTGCGGACCAGAATCGGGCCCTGCATGTTGACGGCGGCGTTGGCCAGCGGCAGGACCGCGATGGTCCGGGGAAACGGCCGGGCATGCGCCACATGCTTCACCGGGGCCATGTCGGGACAACCCGCCACGCACAGAGGGAGGAGGGCGGCCAGGGCGACGCGGCGCATGGGCGTCAGTCTAGCACCACCAGTTCAACGGCGGGTATGACCACGCTGGCAGGGGCGGGATTGAGACTGCCGGCCCCGCCGATCTCAAGTTCAATCCGCTCCAGGGCCGCCCCCGCGAGCGGCATCCGGACCTCCCGGTCAAGGTGGGCGGGGGGCAGGGGGATGACGCCCTCCCGAACCCGGCCGGTCCGGTCCACGGCCCGGAGCCGGATCAAGGTCTTGGCCAGAAAGGCGGTCCCCAGCGGGTACCGGCACCGGGCGGTGAGCCGAAGACCGGTTGCGCTCGTGCCATTGGCGGCCAGCCGGATGATCTCGCCCCGGGCCAGGGACGCCAGATCTTCCGGGGTGGGGATGAGCCGGGAGACCACGCGGGGCCGGCGGGCCGGGGCCGGCCGGGTGCGCGGGACGAGAAGCCACGCCCCCTCAATCTGGCGCAGGGGGCGGTAGCGGGAGGCGAGCCATTCCCGCAGTTCGCGGGTCGCCGCCTCATCGGCGGGGGTGGACCAGCCCAGCGGCCCGTCAACCGCGTTGGTCCCGGCGGGCTGGAGATAGTAGTCGTCCCACGGCAGGGCCAGCGCCCGGTCCAGGACCACGACGGCGGGCAGGTCCGCATCAAGCGCGGCCAGGGCGGCGCGGCCGCCGTCCGGCATGGCTCCCAGGAGTTCGGGGGTGGCCACCGGCAGGGCATTGCGGCGGCCAAGCAGGCGGGCGTAGATGGGACCGGGCAGGGAGAGAATCGGGCGGTTCGGCGGGGCGAGGGGACGCGCCGCCGCGGCGATGCGGGTCAACCGTCCGGCCAACGGCGCCGGGGCCCTGACGGCCTCACCAACGAGTGCGGTGAAGCCGGCACGTTTCACGGTCAGCGCATGCAGGGTTCGACCCGGCTGACCTTCCGCGAGACCGAGGACCAGGTACGGTACGAGCCCGGCAACTGCCAAGCCGGCGGCGGTGGGAAACGGCGCGTCCGCGCCCGCCCAGAGGCGGAGCCAGCACAGGAAGACCGGAGGAAGCGCGAAGAGGAGATGGGCGACATCCGCCCGGCCGAGCGCGGCGCGCTGGACGAGGGCGGCGAACAGCGCCAGGGACAGGTCGGCGGCGGCCCGGCCGCGTGCGGCAGGGTCCCGCCGGCGCGCCAGCCGCCACCCGGCCAGCGCAAGACAGCCGAACGCCACCAGGGGGGGGGCCAGGAACGCGAGCCGGCGTCCGGGCCACAACGGGCCGGGAAGCGGAATCCCCCAGAGCCAGTTGGCGGCCCCGGCCATCTCGCGGGCGGCCCCGGCGAATCCCGCGGCCACCGCCGGTGCCAGCGCGAAGGCCAGCCCGGCGGGAATGGCGACGGCAGCGGCAGTGGCCACGACGGGGACCGGAACCGGACCGACTGAAAACCGGAGGAAGAGGGCGAGCGAGAAGACGGCCGCGACGGCCGCGGTACCCGTCTCCGGACTCACCAGCGGCGCCAGTCCGCAGGCGGCGGCCGCCCCCAGCCAGCCCCGGGCAGGGCCCGCCGCACAGCGGGTCGCGACGGCGACCGCGGCCAGCGGCCACCATATCCGGACGCCGGGGGACCAGTAGCAGGCATCCAGCCCGAGGATCCCCGTCAGCGCGAGGAACAGGAGGGGCCATCCCGTCCCCGGAAGCGCCGCGCGCCCGGCGATGGCGGCAAGGATGAGGCAGGCGACCGGTGAGACGACCTCCAGCAGGAGCCCCGTGGCCCGCCACCCGGAGCCGAGCGCCCGGCACGCCCAGGCCGCCGCCGCGTACAGGCCGGGGCCGTAGATGCCCGTCCAGTCACGGTACGGCCAGTGTCCCGCTGCGATCCGGTCGGCGGCATCCACCCACTGGCCGGGATCCACCAGGTTGGCGTCCAGGAGATTCGTGGCGGACATCCATCC
>JAHFSL010000377.1 GCA_023265785.1 Candidatus Coatesiibacteriota bacterium
GGGCCCAGCGGGCCAACTGGATGGTCCGCCTGCTCGATGCGGCCGGCCGGCCGGTCTGGGACCGGTCCTGGGACGGTCCCGCGCACGCGGATGACAAGGCGTATGCCGCGCTCTTTGATGGCTGTGATCGGCTGGTCGTGGCGGGCTACGAGGACGGGGACACCGCGCAGAAGCCCCCGTTTGACGCGGGCCACTGGGCCGCGCGGGCGTTGGATCGGGACGGGGACGTGGTGGCGGACCTGCATGCCGAACAACTCGAGGCCGCGCCGGGAAGCGCCTACGCGCTGGTCGTGGACCCTACGGGCGCGGTGATCGTGGCCGGGTTCGAGCAGTTGCCCGAGCCCGGGACCATGCGCTGGTCGGCCCGCCATCCCGCGGCGCTCGGCTGCCCGAAGGGGACTTTCGGGAAGTAGGCCGGGTCCGGAGTTCCACACGGCGAACCGCGGCACGGCCGACGAGGACCAGGACCAGCACGGCAAGAATCAGGGACAGCCACCAATCGCCTCCCTCGAACCACTGGGAGGCCGCGGCGCCGGCCACGTAGCCGGTACCCCCGACCAGCGCCGCCCACGCGGCGCAATTCACGGCCTCGATCAGGACAAACCGCCGGAACGGGAGGGTCGTGACTCCCAGGATGGCCGCCCCGGCCACGCGCACGCCGTAGAGGTACTGGAGGAGGACGATGGCGGTGACCGGGTGCCGGGCCACGAGGCCGTTCACGAACCGGATGCGTGCCGGGGCCACGCGCAGGACCGCGAGTACCCGCCGGCCCCACCGCCGCCCCGCGCCAAACCAAAACACATGGCCCGCCATCGCCCCGGCCCAGGCCGTGACGAGCACCGCGGCCAGCCCGAGGGAGCCACGCGCCGCCAGCACGCCGGCGCCGAACAGGACGGTCTCGCCCTCCGCGAAGGTTCCGAGAAACACCGCGACCAGCCCGTAGCGCGCCACCCATTCCATCGGGCGCCAGTGTAACACCCGACCCACCGTATAATGCGCTCATGCCCACGGGGAAGCATCTGCGGAGGACCGGCCTGGTCCTGGCGCTATTCGGACTCACGACGATCGTGGGTCATGGGGCCCTGCATCACCACGCGCCCATCCGGACGGTGCACGGTGACTGCGTGCTGTGCGACCTGGTGGTGTCCGCCGCCGCCGGCCCGTTCACCCTGGGGCCCGTCGCCCCGCTGGTGGCCTGCGAAGGGCTCCCGCCCGCCCCGCGGTCCATCGCCGCGTGGGCCCCGGCCTCCCGGCCGCGCGGTCCGCCGTCCGCCTCCGCTCCGATTTCCATCTAGAGAAATCGCTACGCGCCGGCGGCAGGCCCCCCCGCGGGAGAAGCCTGACCTCCCGGCCAACCTGAGGAGGCGTCATGCTCATTGCCCTGTGGTGGGCCATCACGGCCCCGGCCTGGACCGGGACGGCGGCGGCCAACCCGATGAATCCGGACCTGTCCGTCATCGGCACCATTGCCGGTCGGTGGACCGACGATCGCACCGCCGGCCCACGGTTCGAGGCCGCCTTGGAGGAGGTCGAACTGGGCCTCAAGTCCGACGTGGATCCCTACCTGACGGCCGAGGCGTTCCTGGCCGGCGATCGCGCGGGATTCGGCGTTGAGGAGGCCCACCTGGACACCCTGGCCCTGCCGGCCAACCTGAAGGCCAGCCTTGGCCGGATTCGGGCCAGCTTCGGCAAGTTGAACCTGACCCACGAGCACACCTGGTACACGGTGACGCCTCCCTTGCTGGCGACCAACCTCTTTGACGGAGCGGCGTGGGTGGATGACGGCGCCCGGCTGTCCTGGATCGCGCCGCTCGACACCTACCATGAAGTGACGGTCGAGGCTCTGCGGGGCCGGGACGCGGGCAGTTTCTCGGGTGGAGCATCGGCTGATTGGGCCGGCGCCGGTCACCTCAAGAACTTTTTCGACCTGACCGACGCCACCTCGCTGGAGGCCGGCTGGAGTGTGGCGCGCGGCCCCGACGGGCCGGGTACGGGAAGCCACACGAATCTGGGGGGCGCAGACCTCACGCTCAAGTGGCGACCGCCGGAGGCCAATGTCCGCCGCTCCGTAGCCCTCCAGGCCGAGGGCGCGCTTGTGGCGCGTGACAGGCCGAACCCGGCGGGGGGCCTCACCGTCGCACGCACGCCGATGGGCTGGCTCCTTCTGGATGTCCAGCCCGGTCAGCGCTGGCATGTCGCCGCCCGGGTGGACGGTGCCGCCGATTCCCGGGACCCCCATGTCCACGCGCGTGCGGCGGCCGGTGTCATCAGTTATTCCCCGAGTGAATTCAGCAACCTCATGATCGAAACGCGCGGTGATCGCGCAGGAGGACACGCATGGACCACGGTGACCACACGTCTCACTTTTTCCATCGGCCCGCACGGGGCGCATCCTTTCTGATGCCCCTCCTGGCGCTCCTCCTCATCGCAGACCTGGCGGTGGCGAAGCCCCTCACGGTGGTGACGACGATTCCGGATCTGGCGGCGATCGCCACGGCAGTGGGCGGAGACGCGGTCAAGGCCGAGTCCATCGGCAAGGGAACGCAGGACCCCCATTTCGTGGACGCCAAGCCGTCGCTCCTGCTGAAACTTTCCCGGGCCGATTGTCTGATCGAGGTGGGTCTGGACCTGGAGACCGGCTGGCTGCCCTCCCTGGTGCGAAGCGCGCGCAATGCCAGAATTCTCCCCGGACAGCCGGGACTGGTGGACGCCTCCGCGGGTATCCGTGTGCTCGAGAAGCCCGAGGGGACGGTCAGCCGGACCCAGGGCGATGTCCACCCTTACGGGAATCCCCACTACTGGCTGGATCCGGCCAATGGCGCGGTGATCGCCCGCAATATTGAGCGTGGGCTGGCCGGTGTGGACGGAACGCACGCGGAGATGTTCCGGAAGAACCGGGAGGCGTTCGAGGCCGCCTTGGCGGCGCGGATGGCCGGGTGGGTGGCGCGGATGGCTCCCTGGAAGGGAACCGAGGTCGTGGCCTACCACCGTTCCTGGATCTACTTTGCCGACCGGTTTGGGTTGGTCATGAGGGAGGAGATCGAGCCCAAGCCGGGCATTCCACCCTCACCCGGGCATACCCTGGAGATCATTCGGGCGATTGATCAGCGACGTATCCCGCTCATCATCGAGGAGTCGTTTTTCGACCCGGCGGCTGCGAGGGAAATCGCCCGACGGACGGGTGCATCGCTGCTCGAACTTCCGAGCCTGGTCGGCGGGGCAACGGGCGTCACCGACACCTTGACGCTCTTTGAAACGCTGACGCGGCGCATCGCCGACACGCTGGCCGCTCGCCGGCCATCGGGGTCTCCATCATGACCGATGCCGTGTCCCTGATGCTGCCGGCCGCCGCGGCGTGTGTGGTGCTCGCGGGCATGCTGTGCTATTTCGGCACGCACATCGTCGCGCGGCAGGTCTACTTC
>JAHFSL010000378.1 GCA_023265785.1 Candidatus Coatesiibacteriota bacterium
CGGCGGCGGCGCACGGCGGCGTCGCGGCGGTGAACCTGGACGACCCCGCGGGTGCCCGGCTGGCGCGCCGGACGGCCGCCCTCGTGCTGGGGTACACCCGACGCCGCCGGGCCGCGGCGCGGTTTACCGCGGACGCCGAGCGCGCCACCGCCGCCGGGACCGCCTTCACCGTGCGCGAGGGCGCGCGGGCGGAGCGGATCCGGCTCCGGCTCCTGGGGGGCTACAACGTCGCCAACGCGCTGGCCGCGGCGGCCACGGCCCGCGGGTTGGGGATTGACTGGCCCGTGATCCGCCGCGGGCTGGAGGGTCTCGAGCGCGTCCCCGGGCGGATGGAGCGGGTGCCGCTCCGGGCCCCGTTCACGGTGGTCGTGGACTACGCGCACACGCCGGACGCCCTCGAGCGCGTCCTGGAGGCCTCACGGGGCCTGGCCCGGGGCCGCCTGTTCACGGTGTTCGGATGCGGGGGCAACCGTGACCGGGGCAAGCGGCCGCGGATGGGCCGGATCGCCACGGACCGCGCCGACCGTGCGTGGATCACCTCGGACAACCCGCGGGACGAGGACCCGGCCGGCATCCTCCGCGAGGTCGCGGCGGGGGTCCGCGCCCGGGGCCGCCATGTCGTGGAGCCCGACCGGCGCCGGGCCATCCGGTCGGCGCTTGCCGCGGCGCGGGGCGGCGACCTGGTCGTGATCGCGGGCAAGGGGCATGAGCGCACACAGGTCGTCCGGGGTGTCGCGCATCCCTTTGACGATGTGCGCGTCGCCCGCGAGGAATGGTGGCGGCGGGGCGGGGCCCGCGCATGACCACCGCCGGCGAGCTCTGCCGGGCCATGGGCGGGACCTGGGTCCGGGGCGATCCGCGGCGTGCCGTCACCGGCGCGGCCCTGGACACGCGCACGCTGGCGCGCGGCGAGGCGTTCTTTGCCGTGCGCGGTGCGCGCACGGACGGCCACCGCTTCCTGGGCGCCGCCGCCGCGGCGGGGGCTTCGGTCGGCGTGGTCGAGCGGCTGGCGGGGACGGCGGGCCTGCCCGCCTCCTTCCCGCTGGTCCGGGTCCGTTCCTCGGCCTCCGCTCTGGCGGCGGGGGCGGCCTGGGTCCGCGCGAACCACCGCGTGCCGGTCGTTGCGGTGACCGGCTCCAACGGCAAGACCACGGTCAAGGACCTGCTGGCGGCGCTCCTGCGGCGTGCCACGGGCGGCCGGGAATCCGCCGTGCTGGCGACCCGGGGGAATCTCAACAACCATCTGGGGGTGCCGTTGACCCTCTTTCGGCTGGGGGCCCAGCACCGGGCGGCGGTCGTGGAAATGGGGATGAACCACGCCGGGGAGATCGGCCGGCTGGCGAGGCTGGCCGCCCCGCATGCCGGCGTGATCCTGAACGCGGGCCGGGCCCACCTGGGGGCGTTCCGCTCGGTGGCGGGCGTGGCCCGCGCCAAGGGCGAACTGATTGCGGCCCTGCCGGCGGGGGGCTGGGCCGTCCTGAACGCCGACGATCCGCGGGTGTGGGCCCAGCGCGGGCGGACGGCCGCGCGCGTCCTCGGCTTCGGGCTGGCGGCCGGGGAGATCCGGGCCGAAGGGGCGCGGCTGGATCCGGCCGGCCGCGTCCGGTTCACCCTGCGCACGCCCGGCGGATCGGCAGCGGTGCGGACCCGGCTCCCGGGCGTGCACAACGCGGCCAACGCCGCGGCGGCGGCCGCCGTGGCCTGGGCCTTCGGGATGGACGAGCGGGAAATCGCGTCCGTCCTGGGCCGCTTCCGGCCCGCGATGCGGATGCGGCTGGAGCGCCGGCGCCTGCCCGGTGGGGCCATTGCGGTCGTGGACTGCTACAACGCCAATCCCGATTCGTGCCGCGCCGCCTTCGCCTACCTGAGGGGACTCAAGGCCCGGCGCCCGATCCTGGTCCTGGGGGCCATGCGCGAGCTCGGGACCCATGCGGCGCGGGCCCACCGGGCCGTCGGGGCGGAAGCCGCCGGACTGGAGCCCGGCCTGATCGTCGGCGTGGGTCCGGGCGCCCAGCCGCTGGTGGAGGGCGCGCGCGCCGCGGGGGCCACGACGGCCCTGTGGACTCCCGATGCCCCGGCGGCCGCGGACGCGGTGGCTGGCGCCCTGCGGCCGGGCGTCCTGGCCCTGTTCAAGGCGTCGCGCCGGATGGAACTGGAACGGCTGGTGGCGCGGCTCATCGCACGCCGGAGGCCCCGTGCTGTCTGACCTGCTCTACGGCTTCCGAGGTGAATTCCGGGTCTTCAATGTCTTTCACTACATCACCTTCCGCGCCGCGCTGGGCGCGCTGTCCTCCTTCCTGGCGTGCTATCTCCTCCTGCCGCGCTGGATCGCCTGGTTCCACCGGCGGGGGTTGGGCCAGGTGATCCGCAGCGATGGCCCTTCCTCGCACCGGCCCAAGGCGGGGACCCCGACGATGGGCGGCCTGGTCGTGGTGGGCGCGGTGTCGGGCGGCACCCTGCTGTTCGCCCGGCCGGACAGCCCCCTGGTCTGGCTTGCGCAGGGGGCCCTGCTGTGGTTCGGCGGGATCGGGGCCGTGGACGACTGGCTGAAACTGCGCGAACAGCACTCCCGCGGTCTGCCCGCCTCCTCCAAGCTGTTCTGGCAGTTCCTGGGTGCGCTGGCCCTCGCGCTCGCCTGCGTGCTGGCGGCGCCGGGCGGGTTCGAGCAGGGCGGGATCGTGTCCCTGCCGTTCCTCAAGCGCCCCGTCCTGGTCCCGGTGACCGTCTACCTCGGCATGGCCATGGTGGTGATGGTGGGGACCTCCAACGCCGTGAACCTGACGGACGGTCTTGATGGGCTGGCGGCGGGGTGCATGGTGTTCGCCGCGGGGGGGCTGGCGCTGGTGGCCTACCTGACCGGGAACCTCAAGTTCAGCACCTACCTGCGTATTCCCTTCGTGCCGGGCGCCGGCGAGCTGGCGGTCATGCTGGCGATCGTGGTGGGGGGGTGCCTGGGGTTCCTGTGGTACAACGCCCCGCCGGCCCAGGTCTTCATGGGCGACGTGGGCGCGCTGGCGCTGGGCGGCCTGCTGGGCGCTGCGGCGGTGTTCATCAAGGCCGAGCTCCTCCTGCTCATCTTTGGCGGTGCCTTCGTGGTGGAGGCGCTCTCCGTCCTGGCCCAGGTCGGCTTCTACAAGCTCCGCCGGCGCCGGATCCTCCTGATGGCGCCGCTCCACCATCACTTCGAACTGCGGGGCGTGCCCGAATCCAAGGTGATCGTCCGGTTCTGGATCCTCTCCGGCCTCATGATCCTGTCGATGCTCCTGACACTGAAACTCCGTTGAATCTCGACGGCAAGAGGGTGACGGTGGTCGGGCTGGGCCTGTCCGGCTCGGCGCTGGTCCGCCTGCTGGCCGCACGCGGGGCGCTCGTGGGCGTCTCCGAGGCCCGGCCGGAAACCGGGTTCCAGCACTGG
>JAHFSL010000379.1 GCA_023265785.1 Candidatus Coatesiibacteriota bacterium
GGCTGACCCGCTTCAGGCCCGTCAGCAGGCGCTCGCGGCGGGGCCCGTAGGCCAGGTGAACCTCAAGCACGCGGCGCGCGCCGTCGCCCGTCGCGCGGAACGACTTGATGAATCCCTCCGCCTGGAGCGCGCGCAACACCGACTGCTTGAAGCGGGAGTCCGGGACGCGCGCGGCCTCCAGCGAGGCGCGCGAGGCGTTGTTCAGGGCCGCCAGCAGATCCGCGAGCGGGTCGGTGGACGCCATTACCAGGAGGCCTTCGTGACGCCGGGGATGAACCCCTCCGACGCCAGGTTCCTGAAGCAGATGCGGCACATCTGGAACCGCGTCAGGAAGGCGCGGGGACGCCCGCACAGCAGGCACCGGTTGTAGCGCCGCACCGCGAACTTCGGTTTCCGCTTCTGTTTTTCCAGCAGGCATTTCTTGGCCATGATTCCTCTTTAGATGCTCGTCAGGTCTTCCGGGCGAACGGCATGCCCAGCGCCGTCAACAGGGCGCGCGCCGGTTCATCCGAACCCGCGCTGGTCACGATCGTGATATCCATCCCGCGAATTTTGTCGATCTTATCATATTCAATCTCCGGAAAGATGATCTGTTCCTTGAGCCCGATGGTGTAGTTCCCCCTGCCGTCGAACGATGTGGTGGACGTGCCGCGGAAATCGCGGATCCGCGGCAGGGCGAATCGGACCAGCCGCTCGTAGAACTCATACATCCGGGGACCGCGCAGGGTCACCACACAACCCACGCCCTGACCCTTGCGCAACTTGAAGTTGGAAATGGACTTTTTGGCACGCCGGACGGCGGGTTTCTGCCCGGTGATCTGGGCCAGCTGAAGCAGGGCATTGTCCATATCCTTCTGGTTCTGCGTCGCCTCGCCGACACCCATGTTCAGGACGATCTTCACCAGACGCGGCGCGGCGTGCGCGTTCGCGTGGCCGAATTGGCCGGCGAGCGCGGGGCGAACCTTGGTCCGGTAATCATTCAGCAGGGTTGACATCGTCACACCTTGTCCAGTTGTTCGTTGCAGTGACGGCACACCCGGACCTTGTCGCCGGACGGCAGGGCGATGCGCTTGAGCCTGGTCGGGCGCCGGCAGTGCATGCAGACCAGCATCAACCGCGACACCGGCAGCGGTCGCTCCATCGTCACGATGCCGCCCTGGGGATTCTTCTGGGTCGGACGGCTGTGCTTCTTGACCACGCCGATCTTCTCCACGATGGCCATGGCGTCGGCCGGCATGACCTCCAGAACGCGCCCCGTCTTGCCGCGGTCGCGTCCACCAAGGACGCTCACGAAGTCGCCCTTCTTGATGTGCAGGGTGACGGCCATGTTCAGACCACGTCCGGCGCCAGCGAGATGATCTTCGTGAAATTCCGGTCGCGCAGTTCCCGCGCCACCGGACCGAAGACTCGCGTGCCCCGGGGATTCATCTGGTCGTTGACGATGACGGCCCCATTGTCGTCAAAGCGGACATAACTTCCGTCGGCGCGCCGGATCTCCTTGCGGGTCCGGACGATGACGGCATGCACCACCTCGTGGTCCTTGACGGTCCCGCCGGGCAGGGCCGACTTGACCGAGGCAATGATGAGGTCGCCGATGGTGGCCGTACGCCGACGGCTGGCCCCGAGGACCCGGATGCACATGATCCGCCGGGCTCCTGAATTGTCCGCCACGTCAAGGATGGACAGGGGCTGGATCATGCGGTCCCCGCCTTGGCGGGCGCGGTGCCCTTGGCCGGCTTGGCGGCGGCCTCAAGCGCGATCTCATCCCCGCCGGTCATCACCCGGCGGCCAAGCACGCGCAGGACCCGCCACCGGATGTCCCGCGAGAGGGGCCGCGTCTGCTCGAGCGCCACCACATCGCCTTCCTTGCAGCCCAGTTCGTCCCGGGCCTTGATGCGGGTGCGCTGGACCACGTACTTCTTGTACCGCGGGTCCTGGACCAGCTGTTCGAGCCTGATCACAACGGTCTTCTTCATCTTGGCGCTGATCACCACGCCCTGGGTGTTCGTCATGAGGCCGCCTCCGCACGCCGGCGCGCCGCCGCCGTCAGAACCCGCGCAAGTTCCCGCCGCTGGACGCGCAGGTCCGCGGTTTTTGACAAGGACCGCTGGCCCGCCTGGACGCGCAGGGCAAACAGGGCGCGCCGCAGGGCGACCGCCTTCTCGGCCAGTTCCGGCAGGGTCACCTGGGTCAGGGCGGAGAATTTCATTCCTTTCATCGCAGTTCCTCCAGGCTCATCCGCTCGATGACCCGGGTGCGGATGGGCAGTTTGTACCCGGCCTGCCGCAGGGATTCCCGCGCGGTGTCCCGGGCCACGCCGTCCACTTCGACCAGGATGCGACCGCGCTTGACCACGGCCACCCAGTACGCGGGCGCGCCCTTGCCCTTGCCCATGCGCGTCTCCAGCGGCTTGGCGGACACGGGCTTCTGCGGAAACAGCCGGATCCAGAGTTTGCCGCCCTTCTTGAGGCTGCGGGTGATGGTCACGCGCATCGCCTCGATCTGGCGACCCGTCATCCAGCAGTTCTCCTCGGCCTTCAGCCCGTAACTCCCATAGGTAAGCATGGCCCCGCCCTTGGTCATCCCGTGGCGGCGACCGCGCTGGTCCTTGCGGTGCTTGACGCGGCTGGGCATCAGAAGCATCAGGCCTTCTCCGGCGCAGACGCAGGCGCTGGCGCGGGCGCAAGTGCGGGAACAACGGCCGCGGGCGGGGTGAGTGCTGCCGCCGCGGGAACTTCCGCGGGCTTGACCACCGCGCCGGGGAGGCCGGCCGCCTTGGCCGCCGCCGCCTGGCGGCCAGGGAACAGCGCATCGCCCTTGTAGATCCACACCTTGACCCCGATCGTGCCATGGGCGGTAAAAGAGGTCGAATGACCGTAATCAATTTCGGCCCGCAGGGTGTGGAGCGGGACCTTGCCGAGCACATCGCGGTGGTACCGGGCGATCTCCGCGCCGGCCAGGCGCCCGGACAGCTGGGTCTTGACGCCCTTGGCGCCGCCGCGCATCGCCAGCAAGGCGGCCTTCTTGACGATGCGCCGATACGACACCCGCTTCTGCAACTGGGCCCCGATGTTCTCGGAGACCAGCTGGGCATCCACCTCGGGCACCCGCACTTCGTGGATATTCACGAACACCTGCCGCCCCGTCTTCTTCTGGAGGTCGGTGCGCAACTGCTCGATTTCCACGCCGCGCTTGCCGATGACCATCCCCGGCTTGGCGGAATGGATGTTGATGATGACGCGCTGGGTCGTCCGCTCGATGTCAATCGTTGAAATACCCGCCTGAAACATGCGCCCCTTGATGTAGCGGCGCAGTTGGAGATCCTCATGCAGGTAGGCCCGGTAGGACGCGCGGTCCGCGAACCACCGTGAATACCAGTTGCGAATGATGCCCAGCCGGAGACCGA
>JAHFSL010000380.1 GCA_023265785.1 Candidatus Coatesiibacteriota bacterium
CGGCCGTGCCCGTGGCCCTGCTGGGCGATCCCGCCGCCCCGCCGCCCCCGGCCGCGGTGCTTTGGGCGGATCTCGCTGGCGCCCGGGTCCTGGATGGCGGGAAGGCGGTGCGGTTCATGGCCTACGGCGGCGACCATGGCGACCATCCCAACTACACCTGGTTCACCTGCAACGGCCTCGTCCTGCCGGACCGCACCCCCAAGCCCGCGCTGGCCGAGGTCAAAAAGGTCTACCAGCCGCTGGCCATCGAGGCGATCAATGCCGGAGCAGGACTCTTCCGGATCCGGAGCAAGCTGTCCTTCCGGTCCACGGCCCACCTTGAGGCCTCGTGGAGGGTCGAGACGGAAGGCCGGCGCACGGGTGGCGGCCGGCTGGGCCGGCTCGCGCTGGGGCCCGGGCGGTCCGCACTGGTTCGCGTGCCGGTGCAGCGTGCCCGCCGGATTCCGGGGGAGTCCTTCGTGACCGTCAGCTTCTCCCTGGCGCGGGCCGAGTCGTGGGGTGCGAAGGGCCATGTCCTGGCGTGGGGACAGTTTCCGCTGACCACTCGCCCGGCAAGACCTGCGCGCCGACCCGGGCCAGGCCCGGTCGCCGTCGCCGAGTTGGGGTCGGCCGTCGTGCTTTCCTGCCGGGGCTGGACGGCCCGCATCGGCCGGACCACGGGTGCGCTGGAGTCGTGGGTGGTGCGCGGCCGGGAGCGGCTCGCCGCGCCGCTGGTCCCGAACTTCTGGCGGGCGCTGACCGACGCGGACCTCGCCAATGGCGGGGCGGAGCGGATGGCGGGCTGGCGTGCCGCCAGCCGGACGCGCACGGTCA
Source organism: Candidatus Coatesiibacteriota bacterium (assembly GCA_023265785.1). Lineage (GTDB taxonomy): Bacteria > Oederibacteriota > CAKKQC01 > CAKKQC01 > CAKKQC01 > JAHFSL01. The sequence goes on from JAHFSL010000380.1 coordinate 814, forward strand.
CCGGTCTTGATGTCCGTGACCGCGCGGGTGCGGTCGAGGTGGCTGTCCGGCTGGCCTTCCCGGCCGGGTCCACCTCCGGCACCCTGACCTACACTTCCCGGCCGGATGGCCGCATTGGCGTGGATTTCACCCTGTGGCCGGACCCGAAGGAGTCCGAGATTCCGCGGGTGGGGCTGACGGTGGGCCTGCCCGCGGCCGCCAACCGGGTTCGCTGGTTCGGCCGCGGCCCGCACGAGAATTATCAGGACCGGTTCACCTCCGCGCCCATCGGCCTGCACACGGCCCGGGTGCGCGACCTCTCATTTCCATTTCTTTTCCCGCAGGAGACCGGCCACCACACCGGCACCCGGTGGGTTGAGGTGGCTGGGGCGGGCGCTGGGCTCCGGGTCGAGGGGGCGACGCCCTTCGACTTTTCCGCTTGGCCGTTCACCCTCTGGGACCTGGAGGCGGCCTGGCACCCCCATGAACTCCCGCCCCGGGACACGGTGACGCTCAACCTCGATGCCGCGCAGATGGGGCTGGGCGGCGACGATGCGTGGGGTGCCCGGCCCCATCCGGAATACACCCTGCACCCGAACCGGACTTACCGACTGCGGGTGACCCTCGCGCCCACATGAATCCCCAGTTCACCCCGGAACTATTCAAGTTCTTTCGTGAGCTGAAAACCCATAACATCCGCCCCTGGTTCGAGGCGAACCGCTCCCGGTATGTCGACCATGTGCAACAGCCCTTTCTTGCGTTCATCCGGGCATTCGCCCCACGGCTCGCCAAGATCTCGGCCCATCTCGTCGCGAGCGCCAAGCCCATCGGCGGCTCGATGTTCAAGATCAACCGCGATGTCCGGTTCACCAAGGTCAAGACGCCGTACCATACCCGGGTGGCGGGCCGGTTCATTCACGGCCGCGATCCCCTGGGCCATGGACCCGGGTTCTACCTCCACCTGGAGCCGGGGGACTGCTCGGCGGGCTCCGGCATCTGGCTGCCGCCCACCGCGCAGGCCCTGGCGATACGCAAGGCGATCGTGGCGGGCGCCGCGAAGTGGAAGGCCGTCACTGGCGACCCGGCCTTTGCGAAACTGGCGAAGTTCTGGGGCGAGTCGCTCAAGCGCCCCCCGGCGGGAGTGCCCAAGGATCACCCGCTGATGCCCGACCTCAAGCGCAAGAGTTGGGTCACCTTCGTGGACTTCACGGAAGCGCAGGTCTGCGCCCCCGACTTCCTCGACCGGTTCACGGCTGTGTGCACCGTCATGGCCCCCTTCAACCGCTTCCTCGCTTCCGCCATCAACCTGCCCTGGTAGGGTTGTCGCCGTCAGGCGGCGATGGCGCGGAGTCGACGCGGTTTCAGGATCCTGGCCGGATTGCCGACCACCACGGTCCAGGGTGGGACTTCGGAGAAAGCGCAAGCGCGTGCCCCCACCACGGCACCTTCCCCGACCACAACGCCGGGACCTACGAAAGCCCCTGTGGCGATCCAGGCGGAATGGCCAATGGTGATGGGGGCGGGGATCAGTGGAAAACGCGGATCCTCGATGTCGCGGCTCGCTGCACAGAGGTAGCCATGCTGGCAGACCGTGGCGTGGTCGCCCAGGGTGACCCGACCCACTGAATGGCAGGTGGCATGGCGGCCCAGGCAACTGGCATCACCCATGACCAGGTGCCAGGGTGCAAGAACCCAAGCCGAAGGGTAGATGCGTGAGCCCCGGCCAATGCGTGCGCCAAACAGGCGGAGGAGCGACCTCCTCCATGCGTGCAGGAATTCCGGGCTCCATCGAAATGCAATCGCCCACACGACTCGCCAGCTGGTCAGGCGGACCAGGGTCGCGAAGGAGTGACCGGAGGCCAGGTGGAACCGATTCACGCGCGCGGGCACCAGCCTATCCCCGGGCCAGGTGAGGGCGGCCATAGCGCCGGACGGCTTCCCAGACGGCCTCGAGCCCCCATTCGACGGCCCGGGCGGGAACACGCTCGTTCACGCCATGAATCAGCGCGTAGCGGTCAAACCCCGGCGGCAGCTTGAGTGGTGTGAACCCGTAGGTCTGGATCCCGAGCCTGCTGAAGTGGCGTCCGTCCGTGCAGGCGGGGATGAGGAAAGGCACCGGATGGCATTCGGGGTCCCGCTCCCGCAGGATCGAGGCGAGCATGTCGAATTGAGAAAGGTCCATTCGGCGGGCGCCGGGAATCCATCGTCTGATCTTGAGATGAACCTCCGGACCGACCAGCGAGCGGAGCTCCCTCAGGAGATCGTGTTTTCCGTACCCGGGGAGCACGCGACCATCAAGGGTCGCCGTGATGAACCTGGGAATCACATTGTAGGACTCACCCCCCTGGACGACGGTGGCGTTCACGGTATGGTGCAGACAGGCATCAAGTATTCCTGCCCCGGGGCCCATCCGGTTCAGGATGGTGTTGGCGAGGACGGGGTGGAGGAGCCCGTGCAGGGCCAGGCCGCGGGCGCCTCCCAACGCTCCGGCCATCGCGCGGAGCATGGCATGGACGGGCGGCGTGACATGAACCGGGAGGCGCCGCGAGTTCAGGGTTGCGAGCAGAGCGGCAAGCTTTGC
>JAHFSL010000381.1 GCA_023265785.1 Candidatus Coatesiibacteriota bacterium
CTCTACGCGATTGGCGGCTGGACCGGCTCGGTCCGGACCAATGCGATCGAAGCGTACGATCCCACGACCAACGGGTGGACCGCCAAGTTCCCCATGCCCACACCGCGCGAGTTGCATGCGGTAGCCGTCTGGAACGGCCTGATTTACGTGGCAGGCGGGTGGAACGGGTTGTCCGCTCTGTCCGTCATGGAGGCCTTCGACCCCGCCACGAATTCCTGGTCCACGAAGGCGCCCCTGCCCGCGCCGCGGCATGCCCTGCGCATGGCCGAAAGCGGCGGCCGAATCTACGCCGCGGGCGGGAATGACGGGTCCTCAATTATGGGGGATGTGTACGAGTACGATCCGGTGGCGGACTCCTGGCGGACGGCGGGGATTCTGCCCGGCGGCTCCCGGATGCAATTCGGCGGTGGTGTGGTGGCGGGCCGGGCATACGTGATGGGTGGCGACGCCGGGACGGGGTCGCAGGTCCCCAAGAACGACCGTCTGACCCCGGGCCTGCCACCGGGGGTCACCTGGACCTTTACAATCAGCGGGACGATCGGGGCCGTGTGCGGCGCCGCGCAGGTGACCAACACCGCCTATGTCGCCGCCGCCTCCTCGTGTGCGGTCCTGAACCAGTTCAGCAACGGGACAGGCTTTGCGGCCAACGGCCACACAACCTCGTTTACTGTGGCGCAGACGCAGACGCCGGTGAGCCCGGGGATCGGCGCGGCCGTGACCTACCGGGTCGTCATCACGAATACGGGAACGGCGACGCTCCAAAATGTGACGCTGACGGACACGGTGAGCCCGCAGATCGTGAATGTGGCGTTCAATGGGATTAATCCGAACGCGGTGATCGGGACGGCCAGCGGGACCCTCTTCGTGTTTACGACCACCGCGGCGGGGCTGTCGCCGGGCATGGCCTACACCTTCACCATCACGGGACAGGTGGGGATGGAGTGCACGGTCAAAACCGTGTCAAACGACTTCCAGGCCACGATGGCGGGGGACTGCCCGGGCTCGGGCTCCACCCAGCAGGCGGCCTTGGCGTCCTTCACTCTGAACCCCCCGACGACCTCCATGACGGTCGTCAAGACGCAGACGCCGGCGAGTCCGGTGGTCGGTGCCACCGTAACCTACCGTGTCGTCGTGTCCAATACTGGGACGGCGACGATCTCTGTGCTGACCCTGTCGGACACGATCTCGCCGGTCATCATGGGTGCCACGACGATGGAGGCGTCGGGTTTCGGGCCGGCCGTCATCGCATCGGTGGGGGGTAGCGGGACCCGGTTCGTGTGGAGCGGTCATCCGATCGGATGGACCTACACGACTTCCATGCTGACGGCGCGGGACGACCTTGGTGCTGTGATCGTGAGGGATCGGCTCTATGCCGTGGGCGGCAATGTGGCGGGCGGCCCGTCTGCGGTCCTCGAGGTCTTCGACCTGGCCACGGGGGTTTGGTCGGCCGGCCTGCCCATGCCCACCGCCCGATACTCGCCGGCCGTCGCCGCGCTGGGCGGCAAGATCTACGTGGCGGGAGGCCAGACCGCATTCTCGGTTAGCGTCGCGAAGACGGAGATTCTGGACACCGCGACGGGACTGTGGACCGGCGCAGCAGACATGGGCACCGGACGGCATGGAGCTGTCCTTGTTCCCATCAGCGGATCGCTCTACTGCGTCGGCGGGGAGTTCAACGGCTTCGGCCCGGGACCGTTCCTGACCGTGTACGATCCGGCCACGGATTCCTGGGCGTCCCTGGCGAACATGGCGACGTCCCGGTCGTTCCTCGCCGCGGCGGCCGTCGGCGGCACGCTCTATGCGATTGGAGGATGGGGTTCGGACGACACCGCGGTTGAGGCCTATGATCCGGCGACGAACACCTGGACTCCCAAGGCCGCCTTGCCGGTGGGGCGCAACCACCTCGCGGCTGCCGTTGTGAATGGGAAGATCTACGTCGCCGGAGGGTTCAATCCTTCGTTCACCGACCGCGTGGACGTCTACGACCCGGAGACGAACACATGGACAGGGGGGGCGCGACTCCCGTCGGCCCGGGGAGGAGCGGGGGTCGCTACTGCCGGCAATCGTATCTATGTCGCGGGAGGAACCAACGGCAGCGACCTGGGCGACCTGCTCGTTGGGACTGCCGGGCTGGAGCCAGGCCTCGCGCTGACCTTCACGATCACTGGCCAGGTCGGGGCAGTGTGCGTGGCGACGAATGTGTCCAACACCGTGTTCGTGGTTGCGGCCGGGCCGTGTTCGATACTGGCGCAAAACTCCAACATCACCGGATTCACAGTGACGCCGCCGGCGCCGGGCCTGACGGTCGTCAAGACCCAGATGCCGGATGCACCGGGGATCGGGAGTCCGATCACATACCGCATCATTGCCACGAACGCCGGCGGGACGACGCTCACCGGACTCATGATCTCGGATACCGTGTCGCCGGTGATCATGGGAATCGCGACGGCGCAGTCGGTTGGCGTGTCGGCACCCACGATCACCCAGGTGGCCGGGAGCGGGACACGGTATTTGTGGACCGGGCCGGCGACCTTTGGGCCCGGCGCCAGCTTGACGATCACGATCACCGGCACGGTGGGCAGCGTCTGCGCGATGACTCCGGTGACCAACACGGTCTGGGTGGGCGGAACCTCCGCGTGTGGCGTGGCGGTCGTGGCCCAGGCACACGCCGGCTCGCTGGCCGGAGCGCTTATCTCCACGGTGGCAGGGACGGGGTCGGCGGGATACAACAGCGACGGAGTCGCGGCCACGACCGCCTGGCTCAATAATCCCCGCGGCCTGGCGGTGGACGGGGCGGGGAACCAGTTCATCGCGGATTTCAGCAATAACCGTGTACGCCGGGTGGACGCGGGCACGGGGCTGATCTCAACGGTCGCGGGGACGGGGACGGCCGGATACAACGGCGACGGTGTCGCGGGCACGGTTGCCCAGCTCAATGGTCCAAACGGGGTGGCGGTGGACGGGGCGGGGAACCTGTTCATCGTTGAGTACAACAGCCAGCGCGTGCGTCGGGTGGACGCGGGCACGGGGCTGATCTCGACGGTCGCGGGGACGGGATCAGCGGGTTACAACGGCGACGGCATCGCGGCCACGGCTGCCCAACTCAATTCCCCCTACAGCGTGGCGGTGGATGGGGCGGGGAACCTGTTCATCGCGGATGCCAACAACCAGCGTGTGCGCCGCGTCGATGCTGTCACTGGACTGATTTCGACCGTCGCCGGGACGGGCACTGCCGGATACAACGGCGACGGCATCGCGGCCACGGCTGCCCAACTCAATACCCCCCGTAGCGTGGCGATGGACGGGTCAGGGAATCTGTTTATCGGGGATTTCATGAGTCAGCGGGTGCGCCGGGTGGACGCGGGCACGGG
>JAHFSL010000043.1:0-5421 GCA_023265785.1 Candidatus Coatesiibacteriota bacterium
GATCACTGTTTTGCTCTACCTTGAAAACTACTCACGGCATAACGACATTTCAATGTCGATAATTCGTGGTCCCCTGGGATCTCCCCGGGGTCAGGGCAATGACCCGGAATCCATAAGAGTGTCTGTGGTGGTTGATGGCATCAATTAAACTCGCCGATTGGCTTGGCGCGGCCCCGGCCAGCCGTGATGAGTTTCCGATCGTCCGTGAGAAGTTGCACATCGAGCGCTTCCGCCAGGGCCAGGTACGATGCATCGTAGAAGAGGATTCGCCGCTCCTTGGCCAGCGTCATCGCCCGCAACAGGACCGCGGACTGCAGGGCATGAATTGTGACGGGGAGGGCAAGAAAATTGGCATAGGACTCTTCCGACCGACCCAGGCGACGGGCGAGGACATTGCCAAGTTCGTAGTGAACGAGGGTCGGTGCATCCAGCTCAATCTGACCGGTGACGAGAAGGTCGAGGGCCGACGCGGCCTCCCGCTGGCGGGGTTCAGCTCCTTCGGGAAGGTACCACTTGACGACGACGGAGGTGTCAACAACGAACCGGCGCCTAATATCGGGCTCCCCGCATGGCACGAATCATGGCCGTTGTTCCCTGTCCCGGCTTCCATCGTTTCCGGGCGTCCAGGATCCCTTCGTACGCGTGGCGCACCCTGGGGTCATCAATCGGACGGCGCGGGCCGATATTTCCGGTCGTCGCCAGGGCCGCCTCGACCAGATAGGCACTGCGGCTCTTGCCGCTGGCCTTCGCCATCGCATCAAGTTTCCTCAATTGTTCCTCGCGGACGGAGATCAGTACCTTCACGGTCATGGTGATCCTTATTATATCCGCGGTATATCCAGTGTCAACCACAGCGGGGATCTCATACCGTCACCCGCACCGGAATCTAGCAGTAGGCCTCAGCGGCAAACTGCACGCGCATCGGGCCTACCACTTCAGGCCGATTTGTCTTGCCACCTTCTCGGCAGGGACCGCATCCCGTTTCCCGTACGCCTTCCGTAATCTGGCCTTGAGTTCCGGCCTGAGCTCCAAATGTGCGTCAGGATCTCCGAGGAGCTCAACGAGCTTCTGTTCAACCAGCTCGACGACCAACGGTTTGAATTTGTCGAGCACCGCTTTTGTCATCTTGAAGTCATTATACGTCCGTGTCTCACGTTCGGCTCCGGCAGGCGCGTTGTCATCAAAGCAAGGGACGTACGTCCAGTCATCAGAAAAGCGTCTGCGGAATGAACACCACATCATCCGGCCGGAGCGCCACATCCTTGGACTTGTCGCCGGAGGTGACATCGGCGACGGGGACCGTCAATGACTGGAAGTCGGTGCCGACTTTGCGGACGATGCGGGTCTTGTTCGGGGAGGCGAATTTGGTGAACCCCCCGGCCTGCGCGATGGCTTCCACGCAGGTCAGGGGGTGATCGGTGGGGATGACATAGGAGCCGGGCTTTTCGACCTCGCCCAGGATGACGATGGTGCGGGAGTGGTACTCCTTGATGGTGACGGCCACGCTGGGCTCCACGAGGTAGGCCTTGAGGAGTTCGCGCAATTTGGCCTCGGCTTCCAGGGAGGAGAGGCCGGCGACCTCGACTTCCCCGACCAGGGGCAGGCTGATGCGCCCCGTTTCGCTGACCCGGGTGTCGCGGTTGAGGTCGGGCTCCTGGTAGACGGCGATGGTCAACTGGTCCTGGGGGGCCAGCCGGTAGTCGGTGCCGGGGGCGAATTTGGCGGCCGCCGCGGCCAGGACCTTGGGGTCGCCGGGGTCGGTGGGGGCGGCGGCCTTGGAGTCAGGTCGAGTTCCTGCCGTACAGCCAGCCACAAGGAGAATTCCTACCAATGCCACACTGCTCACCCGGGCTGAATTCATTCCCCGCGGACCCGGTTCAGGTATGGGGACGCGCCTTGCGTTGGGGGCGAGTTCCGTCTGGCGTAACAATGACCCAGGCAAAGATCACTGCCACGACACTCCCGATCAAAGCAATGAGGTAGAAGGACGGGTCAATATTCAGCATGGTTCACGCTCCTTGTCGCCGGTATTCAATGCCAAGCGCCGCGATCATCAACAGCATCGAGGAAACTGCGGCCGCCACATAGAGAGAGAGCGTTGGTGCACGATCTGCCAATGTCGCCGCTCCAACCAGTAATGCCAACTTTTGTAGGTAATCGGCCAACCGGTCCCGCTGTGCCCGATTCAGCTTCACAGGTCCAATTTACCAGATCATCAGAACGAGGCGGTGAGGCCGATGGCATGGGTTCATGACAGGAGGAGGCCCAGCGGGATGGCCCACAGGCCATCGCGCAGGCGGGTCACTTCCGTGCCATTGTGGGCCAGCACCGCGGCCCGGCACCCCGGCGTCACCCGCTGGAACGCCACCAGCCCGGCAAGGTCGGCGGCACGCCAGCGGGATGCCGATTTCACCTCAATGGCGATACACCGGTCGTCTTCCTCCACGACAAAATCAACTTCACTCCGGCCCTGAACATGCCAAAACAGGAGGGAGGCCCGCGGTCGGTGGGCGGCGAGAACAGCGGAGATGTTCTGGGAGGCGTACGACTCCAGGAGGGCGCCGGCCAGCGGTGAACGCCGCAAGCCTGCGGCATCCCGCACGCCCGCAAAATGACAGGCCAGCCCCGAGTCAGTGAGGTAGGCCTTGGACGACTTGATGAGCCGGGAGGCATGATTTCCCAGGAAGGGAGGCAGGGTGCGCAGGAGGTAGGAGGCCCGCAGAAGGCCAAGGTACCGGTGCACGGTGGCCACCGGCACGGCGGCATCGCGGGAGAGTTCCGTCGGTGACAGGAGAGCCCCCGTGCGCAGGGCCGTCAGGCGCAGGACCCGCTGGAAGGCAACAAGATCCGCCACCTGGCTTAAGTGGCGGACATCCCGCTCGACATAGGTCTGGACGAAGCCCTCAAACCAGGCGTCACGCGCGCGTTCCGGCCCGAGGGCGGCCGGTGGAAATCCTCCCGCCAGGACCTCTCCGGGCGTGATGGGGGTCGCGATCGCGGTCAGGTTGGGCCCTCCCCCGTCGAGCAGGGTGCCGAGGAGCGGGGGCGCGGCGGTGCCGGCTCCCAGCTCCCGCCGGCTCATCGGGGCCAGTTCATGGTAGATGGCGCGGCCGGCCAGCGATTCGGTCACGGCCGTCAGCAGGGCGAAGTTCGCCGATCCCGAGAGCAGGAATTGTCCGGGGCGGCGGCGGCGGTCCACCTCACGCTTGACCGCCACCAGCAGGTCCGGACAGCGCTGGGCCTCGTCCACCGTCAACCGCCCCCGCCCGCGGACGAACCCTTCCGGGTCCTGCCGGGCGCGGGCCAGGTCCGCCAGGGTGTCCAGGGAGACATATTCCCGCTGACGGAATCGGGGGTCCCGCTGGACGAGGGTGCTCTTTCCCGCCTGCCGCGGACCCGTCACGACCACCACCGGCATCGCCCGCAGGGAGGCCGCGATGACCGTCCCCATCTCCCGCCGCCGGAATGTCATTCTATTCCAAGGATAGTATTATTATGACAATCTGTCAAGAACGACCACGGGGGCCGGCCGGCCGGTCAGAACGAGGCGGTGAGGCCGATGGTCCCCAGTTCGTCATTGAATTTGAACGCGGGCACGTTGGAGGTGCGGCCGCGGTGAACGAAGGCGGCGTTCAACCGGTACTGCTCGAGCACCTGGTAGGTGGCGTCCGCGCCCACGGTGAGGTTGCCGTCCGCGCGCTTGACGGCGGGGCCGCCGAACGCGGAGACCATGGCGTCGCTCTGGTACTGGTCCATGCCGTAGGCGGCGCGGAGGCCGGCGGTCCACGCCTTGCCGATGGTCTTGGTGACGCCCGCGCCGCCGCCGGTGGTGACATAGAGCCGGGTGGTCTGGCCTTCCTGGAACCCGCGGTTGGCATTGAGCGTGACCTTGAACCCGTTGGGCGCTTCCCAGCCCAGGTCCACCCTGGCGAAGGGCGAGGACTGGCTGTCCGGCTGGCCGGTCAGCGTGTGGGAATACTTCCGCATGGTGACGCCCGCCTCGGCCACACCCTTGACCCGGGTGGCGATGATCCCCTCGATACCGCCCACGATCTGGCTCCCGGTGCTGTCGGCGTTGTCGCGGACCGCGTAGTTGACCATCTGGTACCGGTAGGAGGCGTAGATCTTGGTCTTGGGGCCGCCCAACACGCCCAGCCGGGGGCCGACGAGGATTTCCTGCCGGTCCAGTTGGTCGGCGAGGTACTTCTTGGCGTATTTGGTGAGGGTATGGGAACCGTCAATCCCCAGGAAGAAGAGGGGGCCCAGGGGGAGATCGGCCCGCAGGGCGGCGGTGTTGCCAATGCGCCGCTCACGGGCCGTCAGTTCGCTGGTGGCGGGGTCACGGGTCATCAGGAAGCCCTCGTCCACTTTCAGGATGCCGGAGGAGGCGAACTCGACCTGACCCCCGAACGCCGTGTTCAGGGTGGAGGCATCGTTGACCGACGGGAACTTCAGGTAGTGCGCGTAGGAGAAGTCAGCGTCGGCATGGAGAAGGGACCGCTTGCCCTCCAGCAGGAGGCCGAAGCCCGGGGTGATGGACATGATCAGGGAACTCTCCGGGGCCGTGGGCTGGAGGAAGATGTTGCTGTCGAACTGGCCCTGGACGCCCACCCGGGGGTGGAACTGCAGGCCCGCACGGCCCTGGGCGCGTGCGGCCGTGGCCGCGAGGACCAGCCCCGCCGCCACGACCACCGCCGTTGTGCTCCCCTGTTTGCGTCTCACGGTGCCTCCCTCCTCACACAGTCCTGATGCTGTAGATACCCCAGCAGTCTATCACGCCCTCACTTTGCGTCCCTGACGGCGGTCAGGTATTCAGGGGTGGTGCCGCAACAGCCGCCCACAAACGTGGCGCCAGCCGTGCGGCATGCGTGAATGATTCCGGCCCACGCGAGCGTGGGTACGGGCCAGAGGAGTCGCCCGTCGGGACCGGGGGTGGGCAGGCCCGCACCCGGCTTGGCGATGAGCGGGGTGCCCGGCGGGAGCACGGCCTTGAGACGGGCGATGAGGGCGGGGAACTCGGCCGGGTCGCCGCCGCAGTTGGCGCCCACGGCGAAGGCCCCGGCGGCCAGCGCCTGCCGACAGCCCTCCTCATGGTGGGCGGTGAAACTGGCGAGGACCATGGGGGCGCCGGCCTCGCGGGCGGCGGTGACGGCGAGGGCGGCCTCGGCGGGGTCGGAAAAGGTTTCGAGGAAGATCGCTTCGACCCCCGCGGCGGCCAGCGCGGTGGCCTGCTCCAGGAACGCCTCAAAGGCCTCGGCGGGATTGAGGCCGCCGTCCCCCACCCGCTCCCCCGTGGGACCCATGGAGCCGAAGACGGCGGCCCCGGGAGCGGCCAGCCGGGCCAGCGCCACGGCGCCCCGGTTGAGGGACTCGGCGGCCCCTTCCAGGGAATATTTTCCAAGCCGGATGCGGTTGGCGCCG
>JAHFSL010000043.1:5431-10571 GCA_023265785.1 Candidatus Coatesiibacteriota bacterium
TCGTCAGGAGGGCCTGCGCCCCGGCGTCACGGTACTGGCGGTGGACGGCCTTGACCGCCTCGGGCTGTTCGGCCAGCCAGCGCTCGGGCGGCTCCCCCACGGCCAGCCCGGCGCGCTGGAGCTCGGTCCCCATGGCCCCATCGAGGAGGATCGGGGCGTCACTCAACCGGGGTTCAGGGGACAAGCATGGGAATCTTCAGGCTCCGGGCGGCGACAGCCAGCCGGCGGTCATAGGTCGCGAGCCGGAGGGTGCGGTCCTGCTCCTTCAGGAACAGGGCCGTGGCGAGGTGGAGTGCGTCCAGGGTGCGGACGGGCTTGGGAAATGGTTCAAGCGCCCGCACAAGGATCGGCTGAGCCAATTCAATAAACGACACCCGCCCGAGGAGCGCCCTTGCCGATTCGCCTTGGGTTGCGGCGAGACGGCGGGCATGCAGGCGATTCCAGACTTCGTACTCCAGGAGCCGGCTGGAAATCAGCGACTGGTCCCAGAATTCCTCCCGAGGCTGGCGCCCTTCAGCGAGGAGGCGCGCAAGCAGGACGGACGTATCGAGATAGATCACCGTGCATCACGGTCAGCCCGCAGTTCGCGCTGGATGGTCCGGAAGGAAGCCACGGGGTGCCGGGGAGGCAGGGGTGACCGGGGGGCCAGCGCGGGCGTCACCCAACCTTTCCGGACAGCATCCGCGAGGACCGCATCGTGCAGACGGGGGCTCCGATCAGCACGGGGTGCCGTTAATTCGGCAACCACCCGATCCCGTTCGGTCACCAGCACGGTTTCCCCCGCCGCGGCCCGGCGGAGATACTCGCTCAACCGGTTCTTCAGGTTCTTGACCCCGACAGCCATCATGGGTTTATGGTAGCCACTTGTAGCTACCTGGTCAAGCGATCGCGATTTCCAGCGGCGCCGTGAAGCGCGCCTTCGCCGTCAGGACGGATTTCATTCCGGGGAGAAGGCCGAGTTTCTTGGCATTCGACAAGTAGAGTTCCACCGCTTCCGCCAACGCGGTGCGCGAGGCCTCCGGGGTCGGACCGAAGGACGCCACGCCAAGTTCTGGGCACTTGGAGACGAATCGCTTTCCCTCTTTCCAGATGACGGCGGTCAGGCGATAGTGTGTCACGGGATGTGTACAGGATTATACAACCAGCACGTAGAATGAAGTCATGATCACTGAGGGCAATCCCCAGCACCCCGCGGCGAAGCCGGATGCGGCGCATGACATTTACCGGTCCGGCGCCCGGGCGCTCTACGCGATCTTCGACCCCAAGCACGTGGCGGTGATCGGGGCCACCGAGCGGGTGGGGAGCGTGGGGCGCGCCATCCTGACCAACCTCACCGGCAGTCCCTTCGGCGGGACGGTGTACCCGGTGAATCCCTCCCGGGACAGCATTCTGGGGATCAAGGCCTACCCGAATATCGGGGCGGTGCCGGCCAAGGTGGATCTGGCGGTGATCGTGACGCCGGCGGCGACCATTCCCGGGCTGGTGCGGGACTGCGCGGCGGCGGGCGTGCGCGGGGCCGTGGTGATCTCGGCGGGGTTCCGGGAGACCGGGGCCGCCGGGGCGGAGCTGGAAGAGTCCCTCCACATGGAGGCGCGCCAGGGCGGGATGCGGCTGATCGGCCCCAACTGCCTGGGGGTGATGCGGCCCACGACGGGGCTCAACGCCACCTTCGCCTCCCGGATCGCCCGGCCCGGGTCCGTGGGGTTCCTCTCCCAGTCGGGCGCCCTGCTGACGGCCATCCTGGACTGGTCGTTCACGGTGAACACCGGGTTCAGCGCGTTCGTCTCGATGGGCACGATGCTCGATACGGGCTGGGGGGACATGATTGACTACCTGGGCAACGACCCCTCCACCCGGGCCATCGTGGCCTACATGGAATCCATTGACGATCCCCATGCCTTTCTCTCGGCGGCGCGGGAGGTGGCGCTCACCAAGCCGATCATCGTGCTGAAGGCGGGCCGGTCCCCGGCCGCGGCCAGGGCCGCCGCGTCCCACACCGGCGCGCTGGCGGGGTCGGATGACGTGCTGGACGCGGCGTTCCGCCGGTGCGGGGTCCTGCGCGTAAACACCATCGCCGAACTGTTCGGGATGGCCGAGGTGCTGGCCCTCCAGCCCCGGCCGCGGGGCCCGAGGCTCACGATCATCACCAACGCGGGCGGACCCGGGGTGCTGGCCACCGACGCGCTGGCGACCTACGGCGGCGAGGCCGCCACGCTGGCGCCCGCCACGGTCACCGCGCTGGACGGGTTCCTGCCGGCGGCGTGGAGCCGGAACAACCCGATTGACGTGCTGGGGGACGCGGACGCGGACCGGTATGCAAAGGCGCTGGAGACCGCGGGGAAGGACCCCCAGAGTGATGGCCTGCTGGTCATCCTGACGCCGCAGGCCATGACGGACGCCACGGCCACCGCCGCCATCCTGAAGCCGCTGGCCAAGTCCACGGGCAAGCCGGTGCTGGCCTCCTGGATGGGCGGACCGGAGGTCGAAAAGGGGCGGACGCTCTTGAGCGAGGTGGGGATCCCGGTGTTCCCCTACCCCGACACCGCCGTCCGGATGTTCTGCTACATGTGGCGGTACAGCGAGAACCTCCATGCGCTCTATGAGACGCCGGCCACCCGGGCGCACGACCCGGCCGGGGAGGCGGCGCGGACCAAAGCCGCGGCACTGTTTGCGGCGGCGGATGCCGCGGGGCGGCCCCTGCTCTCCGAGTTCGAGTCCAAGGCCCTGCTGGAGGCCTACGGCATCCCCGTGGTGCCCACCCGGATTGCCGCGACGGCGGCCGAGGCCGCCACGATCGCCACGGCCGTGGGGTTTCCGGTGGTGGTCAAACTGCACTCGGAAACGATCACCCACAAGACGGATGTGGGCGGGGTGAAACTGAATCTCGGAAGTACCGCCGCGGTGGAGACAGCCTTCCGGGAGATCGAGGCGGCGGTGCGGGCCAAGGCGGGGCCGGGGAACTTCCTCGGGGTGACCGTTCAGCCGATGGTGCGGCTGGAGGGCGAGGAATTGATCGTGGGGATGAGCCAGGACGCCCAATTCGGGCCGGTGATCCTGTTCGGGGAGGGCGGCCGGCTGGTGGAGGTGCACAAGGACCGGGCGCTGGGCCTGCCGCCGCTCAACACCACGCTCGCCCGGCGGCTCATGGAGCGCACCCGCATCCATGCCGCCCTCCGGGGCGTGCGCGGCCGGGCATCCGTGGACCTGGGGGCGCTGGAGCAGTTGCTGGTGGACTTCAGCGACCTGATCGTGGAACAGCCGCGCATCCGGGAACTCGACATCAACCCGCTGGTGGCCGGCCCCGCGGGACTGCTGGCGCTGGACGCCCGGGTGGTCCTGCATCCGGCCGCCACGCCGCCGGCGGGGCTGACCCGGCCCGTCATCCGGCCCTACCCCACCCGGTACGTCACCACGGCAACCTTGAGGGACGGCACCCCGGTCACGATCCGGCCCATCCGCCCCGAGGATGAGCCGCTGATCGTGGCCTATCACCGGCAACTCTCGGAACGCACGGTGTACATGCGCTACTTTTCCGCGCTGGACATCACCCGGCGCACGGACCATGACCGCCTCGTGCGGATCTGCTGTAACGACTACGACCGGGAGATGGCCCTGGTCGTCCAGCGGACCGACCCGGTGAAGGGCGGCGAAGCGATCCTGGCCGTGGGACGGATCAGCCGGGTGCGGAACTCCCGGTCCGCGGAGTTCTCCATCCTGGTGGCCGACGCGTGGCAGAAGCAGGGACTGGGGCTGAAGCTCCTGACCCTGCTGGTGCGCATCGGGCGTGACGAGGGGCTCCGGCGCCTGCACGCCGAGATGCTGGCCGAGAACACCGGGATGCAGAAAATCGCCGCCGCACTGGGGTTCACGCTCACGCCGGAGCCCGCCGAACACCTCGTCCGCGCCGAACTATCCCTGTCATGATGGGGTGATGAATCTCTCGGTCATCCGGGCGGCGCGGGAGGGCCTGCGGGCCACCCTGCCCCCCACGCCGCTGGCGTGGCCCGAGTCGCTCCGGCGACCCGGCGGGGCGCGGATCGGGCTCAAACTCGAGAACCTCCAGATGACGGGGTCGTTCAAGGAACGGGGCGCGCTCTGGAAGCTCCTGCACCTGACCGGCCCCCAACGGCGGCGCGGAGTCATCACCGCCTCGGCCGGCAACCACGCGCAGGCCGTGGCCTACCACGCCCGGCGCTTAAGGATCGCCTGCCGGGTGGTCATGCCCGCGGCCACGCCGCTCATCAAGGTGACCTCGGTGGCCCGGCACGGAGCCGCGATCGTCCTGCACGGTGCGTCCTTTGACGCCGCCGTCACCCACGCCCGGGGCCTGCAACGGCGCTCCGGCGCGGTCTATGTCCACGGGTACGACGACCCGCTGGTGATCGCCGGGCAGGGCACGCTGGGGCTGGAACTGCTCGAGGAGGCACCCGATCTGAACGCGGTGGTGGTGCCCGTGGGCGGCGGGGGGCTGATCGCGGGGGTGGCCGCCGCCATCAAGGCCCTGCGGCCGCGCGTCAAGGTCTGGGGCGTCCGGCCGGCTTCGCTGGACACGCTCGCGGACGGGATCGCGGTCAAGGCGCTGGGCGTGCGCACGCGCGTGCTGGTCCGCCGGCTGGTGGACGGGATCGTGACGGTCGGGGACGATGAGATCGCCAGCGCGATCCTCCTGCTGGCCGAGCGCGAGAAAACCATCGCCGAGGGGGCGGGCGCCGCCGCGCTGGCGGCCATCCTGGCGGGGCGCATCCGCACCCGCGGCCGGGTGGTCGCGCTCGTGAGCGGGGGCAACCTGGACATGAACCTGCTCTCCCGGATCATCGAGCGCGGGCTGGCGCGGGACGGCCGCCGCCAGCGCCTGCGCGTGGAACTGCCCGATGTCCCGGGCGGCCTGCACCGGATGATCGGCGAGATCGCGGCCCTGCGCGGCAACATCCTGGATGTGCGCCATGACCGGGCGTTCATCCACGGCCGGGTCGGGACGACCGCCGTGGATGTCATCCTGGAAACCCGGGGGCGCGACCACATCCGGGCGATCACCCGCCGGCTCACCCGGGCGGGGTACGCGGTGCGGCCCGGCTGACCTCCCGGGCCGGCGCCGCCCTGGCGGCGCTCGCGGTGGTCCTTGCGGTTCCCGTCCGGGCCG
>JAHFSL010000044.1 GCA_023265785.1 Candidatus Coatesiibacteriota bacterium
GCCGGACAAGCCGCCATCGCGCTACCTGTCTGACACCGCCCGGCTGACCCCCGAGGAGGTCCTCAAGGTGGCGGACCTGCACCAGACGATCCGGCTGGACCAGCCAGGGCTGGATTTTGTCCTGCCCGAGGTGTCGCCGGAGACCATCCTGGCGGACCGGGAAGGCATTGATGAGGCCTTTTTGCGCGCCGGCATGGGCATTGAAGAAGGGTCAACCCCGAGCGAGAATGTATCAGGGCCCGCTGGCGGGCCGGAGGGAACACCCTGATGGAAGTCATTGCCGCCGAAGAAACTGCTGCACCGTCCGGACGAAATCTGGACGGTTACGCCTACCACTTCACCGACAAGCGGGGCACCTGGCTGGTGGTGGCGCCCCCCCTGGGCGAGGGCGTTTCCGTGGCCGCCGAGGTCGTGGAGCGCGAGCTCCAGAAGTTGAACATCGAGAACCTCGACTGGGGCCGGGTGCGTGCGGCCGTGGCCAACGCCACCGGTCACCCCGCGTGGATCCTGACCGGCACTGATCCCGATGAAGAGGCCCGCCTCGCCGCCGCCGTCGCCGCGGAGGAGGCCGCGCGGCCCAAGCCGGTGGACAAGACCCCCTATGTCTTCATCACCCCGTCCGAGGACTGGGTCTCGGTCAAGCTCACCCTGGTGCCGCCCGAGGCCGACAAGGATATTGAGCTCACCCTCGAGGACGTCCAGAAGGTCATCCAGGAGGGCGGAATCGTGTACGGCCTCCAGGACGACAAGATGGCGGAGGTGGATGATATCCTCCTGCGCATCCGGGACCGGGAATGGACCGAGCCGTTTGAGATCGAGATCGCGCACGGCATGGATCCCGACCACGGGCAGGATGCCCAGTACGACTTCTTCTTTAACCAGGGGGGCGAGGGCGGCGGCGCCCGTCCGAAGGTGGATGAGACCGGTGACGGCCGGGTGGACTACTTCGCCGTCAAGGACATCGAGAACATCAAGCGCGGGACCGCCATCGCGCGCCGGATCGCGCCGACCAAGGGGGTCGCGGGCCGCTCCTGCCGCGGCGAGGAGATCCCGGCCCGCGACGGGTCGGAGGGCGGGATCGAGCTGGGCGGCGGCGTCGAGCACGCGCTGGGCAACGAAAACATCCTTGTCGCGGCGTTGGACGGCCAGGTGAAGTTCGCCGACAACAAGCTCATGGTCCAGGCCCTCTATGACATTCCGGGCGATGTGGACCTCTCGACCGGGTCGGTGGACTTCATCGGCACTGTGGTGGTTCACGGCAACCTCCAGCCGGGGTTCAAGATCATCGCCGGCGAGGATGTCGTCATCGACGGCGTTGTGGATGACGGGGAAATCCAGGCGGTCGGCAAGGTGACCGTCAAGGGCGGCATCCTGGGTCAGGGCGGCAAGGCGAAGATCGTCGCCGGCGGCGACGTCAAGGCCAAGTACATCCGGAACGCCGCGATCGAGACCAAGGGCCTGCTGACCTCCGACGAGGGCATCCTGCACTGCAAGGTGTCGGCCCGGTCGGTGAAGATGACGGGCAAGCGGGCGCAGATCGTCGGCGGGGAGATCGCGGCCGAGGAGGAAATTGTCGCCAGCACGATCGGGTCCAATTCCAGCGCCACGCCCACGCTCCTGACCGTTGGCGAGTCCGCCGCCAAGCGGGCGGAGATCAATGCCCTGGCGGACCGGATCAAGAAGGGCGAGGAAGAGCTGGACACCACCAACAAGGGGCTGGTGACGCTCACCGCCCTCAAGGAGCGCGCGGGGGCCCTGCCGCCGGACAAGGCGAAGCTCATGATGGGTCTGACCCGCGCGAAGCAGAAATTGGAGACGGACCTCAAGCCGGACAAGGAACGGCTCCAGCAGATCCTGGCCGAGGAGGAGGAACAGCGCAAGCACCACCAGGCCAAGATCTCGATCCTGGGCACGCTCTATCCCGGGGTGAAGGTGCAGATCCGCGGCGCCAAGAAGACGATCATCGAGGAGGCGCGCTACTGCACCCTCACCGAGAAGGGGTCCGAGGTCAAGATCGGCCCGTACAAGTAACGCTGGAGTGGTGGGGAGAGCGATATGAAGCCGGTGGAGATGCAGCCGCAGTTTTTCCAACAGCCGAACGTGGTCGCGCCCGCGGGCCAGGCGGCCACGGGTGCGGCGGTGACCCAGCAGGCATTTGCCGAACAACTGCGGCGGACCGCCGAGGCCCGCCCGACGCAGGTGCAGGCGCCGGTGGCCGGCGACTCCGCCCGTCCCGTGGAGAATCCGGGGGAGGAGCGCGGGGAAAGGGGAGCGCGGCGTCGCGCCCGCCGACCCGCGCCGGCACCCCGGGCGGTTGCGGGCACCACGCCGGACCCGGCGCCCGCCCCGGGCGGATCGCGCATTGACGTGCGGGTCTAGGGGATGAGCGTCCTCGGGTTCGCACAGCTCGCCCTCGATCTCATCTTCTGTGTCCTCATCCTGCTCCTGCTTGTCGCCCGCTCCTGGCGCCGGGGTTCGCCCGCCGAGGCCGAGTCCTACCGGGAAATGACCACCACCCTGGCGGTCCTCATCCGGGAAATGAAGGAGACGGCCGCGGAACTGGATGGGAGGCTCACGGAGCGTCGCGCCGAGGTCCAGCGGGCACTGGCGGCGGCGGATGACCGGCTCGCCCTGCTCCGGGCGGCGGCCTCGGGGGAACTTCCGGGCGGTCCGTCGGCGGCCATGGTGTCCGGCCCCCGGCCCCTGCCGACACCCGCGTTCCCGCCGGTCACGCGCCCGGGTCCCGCCATGGAGCCCGTGCCCGCGGCGGCCGAGCGGCCGGGCGACGGCCGCGACGTGGCCATGAGCGAGGATGATCGGCGCGAAAAGTACCGGCAGGCGCTGGACTTCGCGCGCAAGGGCTGGTCCATCCTGGAGATCGCCCGGTTCACCCACCTGCCGTCAGGCGAGGTTGAATTGCTGGTGAAAACGAAGGGCAAAGCGGTTTCCTGATGGCGGTCATCAACGCGCAGGGTTTGCCGGTCCAACTCATCCTTCAGCCGGACCAGAATTTCGCCAACCTCGCTTCCACCCTGGCTCCCGGGGTCAGCCTGCGCGGCCGGGTGACGGAGGTCCTGGCGGACGGGAAGGCGATCGTGAACTTCCGGGGGGTCAACGTCATGGCCGCCCTCCAGAATGTTTCCATGGCCCGCGGGGAGTACATCAATGTCACCGTCCAGAGCCTGGGCGGCGCCCCCGTTTTCCGGCTCCAGCCCCAGGTGTCGCCGGGCGCCGCGGCGGCGCTCCTGAACGCACCGCAAGTCTCACCTCCCGGGCCATGGGGGGCCGCCGTGGAGTCGCTCCTGAACCAGATGGGCCTGCCGCTGGACTCATTTCATGCCACGATTGTCACCCTGATGACGGCCTATGGATTGCCGCCCAGCCGGGATGCCGTCCTGGCGGTCAAGGACCTGGCCTCCCGCCTGCCCGCGCTCCTGGCCGCGCCGGCAACCGGCGCGGCCACGCAGACGACGTCTGCCCCGGCGACCGGTGCCCTGTCCGGGGGCCAGCCCGGATTCGTGACGCAGGCCACAGCGCAGGCGCTCCCATCCTCCTGGCAGGCCTTGACGGTTCGAGGAGCGGCGCCCGCAATGCCGGTGCCGGCGCCGATCGCGCCCGCGGTGGCTGCACCTGCAGACGGCCGGGCAGCCTTCGCCCCGCCTGTTCCCGTGCCGACGGCGGGTCCAGCGGCTTCTCTCCCGGGCGCCCCCGGTGCGACACCCACCGCCACGCCAAGGTCGGGCGCGCCAATACCGCCCGCCATCCTCCCGGTTCCCGCCCTGCCGGGTGTGCCGGTTCCTGCTCCTCGCCTTTCGATTTCGCTCGTGCAGGTGTCACGGCCCGCGACGTCCGCACCGACCGTGGCCCTCCCGTCGCCGACCGGCCTGCAGGTGGCCGCACCGGTTTCCGTGCCGCCGAGGGTTCCCGGGGCTCCGTTTTTCGCCGCGACGGTGCCTTCAGCACTTCCAGCCCCGGCCCCAATTCCGGGGACGCCGCCCCCGGCGGCGATCGTCGACCAACCCGTGCCCGCGGCGTGGGAGCCGATGTTCACGGCGACGAGCCTCCAGCCCGGCGTCCCTCCAGTGTCGGTGCCGCGCTCGGCCTTCATCCAGGCCGTTCTGAATGTCATGGCCGCGGTGACTCCGCCGACCCTGCCGCCCGCCGGAGTGCCGCTGCCGGCCGGCCCCGTGCCGTCACCAATCTCCGCACCGCAGGCCGTTGTCCCGCCATCTTTTCGGCCGGCCCTTCCGGGGCCAACCCTCCTTCCTTCTCCCCAGCCTGCGGTCGCGGGAATCCCGCTCCCTCCCTTGATGGCACCGGCCCCGCAGGTTCAGGTGGCTACCGCTCCGGCTCCCACGACGCCAACGGGTGCGCCGACCCCGGTTTCCACGGGTTCCACCCCGTTGGTCGCGTCGGCCGGAGCGGTTCCCGCCATGAGTTTCGGGTATGTCGTCGGGAGGCTGTTCACGACGCCCGCGGTCGCCTCCATCCCGGTGGCGCCGCCTCCCGTACCGGGGCCCATCGTGGTGCCGGCGCAGGGTCCCGTTTCCCCTCCGAACATCGTTGCAGGCCAGCTCCCCGCCCCGGCCCAGCCTGCGGCGCTATCGACCTTCCCGGTGTGGGTGACCTCAAACCTCGCGGCCGCGGGGCCGTTCATGCCCCTCCCGGCAACCCCCGCTCCGGTCCCCGCATCTCCGGCCGCTCCGGTGCCGCCGGTTCCGTCGGCCGTGTCGGGTGTCATCGCCCCGACCGTCGTGGCACCCCTCGTGCAGGGAAGGGCTCCGGTCCCGGTGGCACCGACCCTGGCGATCGTCCGCGACCTGGCGCCGTTCGTGGCCATGCCTTCCGTCCCGCCCCGGCTGGTCCTGGAGGCGGTCGCCCGGGCCGCGCAGTCGCTCGCGGACGCTGCCGCCCAGGCCCCGGCCATCCGCGCCTTCGCGGTCTTTGTCGCTACGGTGGCTGCCGATCCCGCGTGGGCCGCCCTGCCGGCGCCGGCCGGGAGCGCGACGCCTGCGCCCGCCAAGCCGACTGCTCCCCGGGCGATCGGGATTTTGCCGGCGCTGGAGCCGCAGGTTTCCATTCCCGCCGGGTTCATTGCGACGGCCTCCGCCCAGTTGGCCGACATAGCCCGGGAGTGGATGGATCTGCCAACCCAGGTTCGGGCGCCGATTCAGCTTCTGGGCGTGCCGCCGTCATCCCCGCCAGCGCTGGCGGCAGAGACTCCGTTGCCTGCCAGCGCGGCCAGCTCCCTCCCGCTCATCGCCGGAATCCCGCCCAGCCAGCCGGTTGAACCGGCCGTCATGACGCAGGTTGCCGCCCTGATCGGCATCACCGTGGGTGTCCTGCACGAAGTCGCCACCGGGATGCCATCGCCCGCGATGCCGTCGAAGGGTTTCACGGTTCCCGTCACTGATTCTGAACCCGCCCTGGCGTCGGCCCCTGCACCCACTCTGGCAACGGCCCCCGCGCCAGAAGTGGCGCCCGTACGCGTTCCGGCCCCTGCAGCCGGGCCCCAGCCGGCTGCCCAATCTGCGCCCCCGTCCGCGCAACCGGTCGCGGCGGTTCCACTTTCTTCGGTCGCCATGGCATCGAACGGGCCCATCCCCTCGCCCAAAACGCCCCCGCTCGCCCTGCCAGCGCCGGGCGCTATCCCGGTGCCTGCGGCCCTCCCCGCCGCTCCTGCCGCCCCGCCCATCCCTCCGGCGGCCTGGCCGATCGTGGATGTCGTCCGGGTCCTCCGCCAGCTTGCAGGATTGTCTGAGGCCGCACCACCGATTCCCCCCGCGCCGAGTTTGCCAGGGTCGAGTGCGCCTGCACCAGGCATGCCTGCGCCAACGCCGCGCTCTGTGCCGGCGCTCCTGCTGGAGCCGCGGCAGGCGACGGCTGCATCCGCCGCGGCGCCGCTTCCTGTCCAGCTCGCCGCGCCGGTAGAGCCGCAGGTGCCGATTGTTCCTGCCGGGGCCTTCGTGCCGGTCGCATCCGACCCGTCTCCTATGGGGAACGCGCCGCATGTTCCGCATGCCCAAGCCGCAGGGACGGGATCGCTCCTGGCCAATCCAGCACCCTTGGCTTCCCAGCCGCTCCCTGCCCAGCGGATTGCGGCGGGAGAAGTTTTTGTGATGCGTGCCGCGCCTGTCGCCAGACCCGATGCTGGTCGCCCCCCCATGCCCGTGGTGGATTCCTTGCCGGACACGGTCCAGCCGTTCCCGGATGTGCCCGCGGGAACTCCGGCCCCCCTTCCCGTGCCGCGCATCGCCCTGCAGTCACCGGCCCCGGCTGTCCTGCCCGTCGCCGTCCCGGGTCTTTCCGCGCCGCTCGTGATGCCGGTCCCCGTGCCCGCCGAGGAACCGGTGGACTTCGCGACATTCGTCGCACACATGGTCCGCGCGATGGCTCCCGCCGGCCCCATGGTGGAGCCGGAGGCCAGGATGGAAGCGGTTCCAGCCGCGCCTCCACCGGCGGGCAGGCTTGCGACCGGCGAACAGGCGGAACCGTTCACGGAACCAAAGATGCCGGTCCTGCCGGCAGCGCGGTCGGTGGCGTCGTTGGCAAGCCCGATCGTCTCGCCGCCGGCTCCGGCCTCCGCGGCGACTCCGGCGCAAGCCGTTTTCATGCCGCCCTCACCCGCAGCCCTGCCCTTCGCGCCGGGCGCCGTTCCGGCCATGTCGCGGGTAACCCTCACGCCGGAGATCCCCTCCACCCTCGTGGAGACCGCCGTGTACATGCGGGCGCAGGAGCTCCCCGCGACTCCGGAATCTGCGGCCGCCGCGCACGAGTACCTCTTCCGTGAACCACGGCTCCCCGAGGTCCTGAATCGGCTGGCGTCCGCGGCGGCGGCGACCGAGGATCCTGCCGTGACGCTTCCGGCGCCCGTCCGCGAGGCCGCCCGGCAGGTCCTGGCCGCGATCGCCCGCCTCAAGGTCAGCCCGGAGGGAGAGGCGCATCGCCTCCCGCAACAACTGCGGTCGGCGGTGGAAGGCCTGGGATTGGAGCATGAAGCCCACCTTGCGCTGGCCGCGTCCACGCCTGACCCGTCACCGCGTGGTCCCTCCGCGCCCAACGACCGCCCCGCCCCGGGGGAACCCCGACCGACGAACTCGCCGGCAGGGGAGCGGCCGGCCGGGCGTGCACCTGCGGGCGACACGCTGAAAGCGGCCGCGCTGGCCGCCCGCCGGAGCGCCAATGAAGCGCTGGCACAGCCGCAGACCGCGGCGGCCCGGAACCAGATCACCGCCCTGCGCGATGCGGCCTCGGAAGCCATCCAACTCGTGAGTTCGTCCCAGATGGGATCGGCGTCGCACGGCGGCCCCTCCACCATCGTCCAGGTCCAATTGCCCTTCGTGCTGGGCGGCGAATTGCGGGGCGGGGAAGTGCGCGTGTCCTGGCGCAAGGACAAGAAGAAGCAACGCGATCCCCGCACGCCCGCCAACATGACGATGGAGATGGAGACCCGGTCCCTGGGGCCCATCGCCGTCCGGATGCAGGTCCTGGGGCAGTCGCTCTCCCTGGTCTTCCGGGTGTTTGACAATGAGGTGCAGGGCTTCCTCAAGGGGGAATTGCCGGACCTGGTCAACCGGCTGACCGGGTACCGGTTCAGCGTGGACCGCGCCGAAGTCGAGACGGCCCCGCCGGCGGGGGGCGCCGCGGCCGCGCCCACGGTTCCCGTCCGGCCAACGGCCACGCTCGACCTCACGGCCTGACGGTGGCGACCCCCCGGCGCGGTCCCCGGTCTGCCGTGGCGATGCGCTACGACCTCGAGAAGGACCGGGCGCCCAAGATCGTGGCCCGGGGCAAGGGGGCGATCGCCGAAAAAATCCTGGAGATCGCCCGCCAGAACGGCATTCCCGTGCATGAGGACCCGGAACTCATTGAGGCCCTGGCGCGCCTCGATGTCCAGCAGGAGATCCCGGCCGAACTTTACCAGGTGATGGCCGAGGTCCTGACCTTTATCTACAAGGCGAACAAGAAGAAAGCCACGCAGGTCCGCCAGGCCGCCTGATCCCGGCGCCGGCCGGGCCGGTCCCGGGCGCCTTCCCCGCCAAGTGATATTCTGGACCCCGTCATGGGGGAGACACGCGGTCGCACCACGCCCGCGCTCACGCCGGTGGGTGGCACTCCGCGCGTGTGCGGGGCCACGAGCACCTTGATCGGGCTCCAGGATGGAGCGCGCAAGACCCAGGTGGAGCGGGATGGCTCCCTCATCCTGCCGCAGGGCCGGGTGACATTCGGGGTGGACGGCCGGCCGCTGGGCACCGATGGGCCGCTGGCCCAGAAACTCCTGCGCGGCTACCTGCCGGCCGTGGTGAGCCAGGATACCCACGGGGACCTGGCCGCGGGCCTGCTGGCCTTTACCGGCCGGACCGCCTGGGGTCCGGTGGATTTCGTGCGCGTCCGCCTGCGGGCGGACCGCGGCGCCGAGCGCACCGTCCGGTTCACCGCCGGCTGGCATGGCGAGGGGCGGACCGAAGCCGGCCATGCCGTTTCGACGGCGGATGCGCGGGGTCGCCGCCTGCTCGTCCTCGCGGGCCAGGGCGGCGGCGACGCGTGGACCGCCACGGGAGTCCGGGAGGCGATCCTGCTGGAACGCGCGGGGAGCGTGTCACCCCAGAATCCCATGGAATTCTGGCTGGTCCTCCCGTGGGATGCCTTTCCCTCGGACCTCAAGGGGATCGAGGGGCTGGATGGCGAGGAGGCGCTCGAAGGCATGATCCAGGAATGGGAGACCCTGCTGGCCAAAGGCACCAACCTGGAATTGCCCGATGAGGAGGCGGGGCACGACGCCAAGGCCGCCCTCGCCCAGCTCCTGATCCTGCGTGAACGCGATACGGCCGGCGGCTGGTTCCCTGCCGGGCCGGACCGCGCGCGCGTCTTCGCCCTGCGCGAGGCGGCCGTCATGACCACGGCGCTGGCGGCGCACGGGTACGGCGACGAGACGCGCGAGTGCCTGGAATGGCTCCTGGCCCGCCAGCGGCCAGATGGTCGATTTGAATCGTCATCAGGACGGTGGGACGGCATCGGGCAGGCGGCCTGGGTCCTGATGGACCGGTTCCACCTGACCCGGGACCTGGGGTGGCTCCGGAAGATCACCCCCGCGCTCCAGCAGGGGGCGCTCTGGCTGGTGGAGGCCCGCCGGTCCGCCCGGGGCGAGGGCGGCGGCGGGGAGGGGCTCCTGCCCTGCGGCGAGGGCGCGGGCGCCGCGCGGTTCGAGCAGGCGTTCGCCCCGAACTGCTGGGGTCTGCTGGCCTGCCGGCTGGCGCTGGAGGCCTCGTCCTACCTGGGGCTGGAGACGCCGTGGCTGGAGGCCGAGGTGGACGAGTGGCGGCTGGCGCTGTCCCGCGCACTCGATGTCAGCCGGGCCTCGCCGGCCGACGAGGCCATGGGCCGGGCCGTGCTTCGCGCCATCTGGCCGTGCGAGGTCTTCGAGGCGGACGACGCCCGGCTGGCGCCCGCACTGGCCGCGCTGGGCGAGCGGCTGGATGTCACGGGCGGCGACCCGTTGTCCGCGGCATTCACCGCCGGGCTGGGACAGGCCCGCCTGCGGCGGGAGGAGTGGGACGGCGCGGCCGCGGCGCTCGGCGCCCTGCGCGCGCGGGCCTCGGCGACGCGGGGGTGGGCCGATTCCGGCTCCCCGGACGGAATCGAAGGGGCCCCGGCGGCGGAATTCCTTCTCCTCCTGCGCGGCCTGCTCGTGCATGAGGCGGGCTCCACCCTGCACCTCTTTCCGGGCATTCCCCGCGCCTGGACCGGCTCGGGGCGGCGCATTGATGTGAAACGGCTCCCGACCCAGTTCGGGCTGGTGGAAGCCTCACTCAAGACCGAGGGGGGCGACACCTACGCGGGGATCGTCCTCACGGCCGGGCGCGAGCCGGACCGGCTGGTCCTCCACCTGCGCTTTGCCGAGCCGCGCCGCGTGGGCCAGATCGGCATGCACGGCATCTGTGCGGACGAGCGGTTGGACGGTGACCAGTTGGTGATCGAGAAACCGAAGGGCACCCTCTTTGTCTCGCTCGCCCATGTGAGAATAGAGCCATGACGTCCCCTTTCCGGCGGCATGGCGGCCACCTGGCCTGCGAGGGCATCTCCCTGGCGGGGCTGGCGAAACGCCACGGCACGCCCCTCTATGTCTATTCGGCCGGCGCCATCCGGTCGGCCGTGCGCGATGTACGCACCGCGTTCGCGGAGTTCGACCCGCTGGTCTGCTACGCCATGAAAGCCAACTCGACGCTGGGCATCCTCCGGCTCGTGGCGGCCGAGGGGTGCGGCGTGGAAGTGGTGTCCGCCGGCGAACTCTTCCGGGCCCGGCGGGCCGGCATCGCCCCACGGCGGATCGTCTTCTCGGGCGTCGGGAAAACCGACGCAGAGATCGCGGCTGCCTTGCGCGAGGGCATCCTGATGTTCAATGTGGAGTCCATCCCCGAACTGCACGCCATTGCCCGGGTGGCCCGGCGGGTGGGTCGGCGGGCGCCGGTGGCCCTCCGAATCAATCCGCATGTGGACGCACATACGCACCGGTACATCACCACGGGCACCCACGAGAACAAATTCGGCATTGAT
>JAHFSL010000382.1 GCA_023265785.1 Candidatus Coatesiibacteriota bacterium
GGTGGCGGCGGGCGTGCGGCTGTCCAGCCTTCCGGCGGAGTGGGCCGGCGGGCTGGCGGGTGCGGGCTGGGCGATGGGCCTCGCGGCGGCCGCAGTGGGGACGGGGGTGGCCGCGGCGGGCTGGTGCGGGGCGCCGGGCTGGCCCGGCCTGTGTGCCGCCCTGGGGCTGGTGTTGGGAGGAACCATGGTGTTCGGCCTGGGTTTGGCCGGCGTCTTGTACCCACCGCTCCTCCGATGCCTGGGCGGGGCCGCGGCCGTCTGGTGGGTGGCCACCCGGCTGCGCCGACAACCCGCCCGATCGGGAACCGGTGCGCAGGTGCACCCGGCCCTGCGGGCGGCTGAGGCGATGGTGGCCGCCCTCTGGTTCGTTGGCGCGTTCAACCCGGAGCCCGGCGTGGATGCGTACTGCTACCATCTGCGTCTTCCGTTTTTCTATGCCCTCCGCCACAAAGTCTTTCCGGTCTGGCACCAGATCCATGCCCAGGTTCCCCAGGCCTGGGAGATGCCGCTCGCGGCCATTCCCCCCGTGCGGCTGGATGTTGCCGCGCAGGTGCTCTCGGCGCTCTGCGTGGTTCCGTTGTGGCGGCTCACCGTGCGGCTGGGCGGTGGGGGGGCGGCGGCGCGCGCGGCGGCCCTGCTCCTCGTGTCCTCGCCGCTCCTGCTGGGGGTGGGCGTCTCGGCCTATTCCGACCTGCCGCTTGCGTGGCTGGGCGGACTTTCGGCCGCGCTGATGCTCGCTCCCGGTGCGGACACGGGTCGGCGCCGCTGGCTGGCGGGGGTGGTCATGGCCGGGGCGTGCTCGATCAAGTACGCCGCCTTCCCGCTCGTGGCGGCGGGTGTGGCGGTCGCCGGCGCCGCGGCCGTTCGACGGCGATCATGGCGGGGCCTGCTCCTGGTCGCGGCCGGCGGGCTGGCGGTCCTGGGCCCCTGGCTGGCGTGGAACGGACTGGGGGCCGGCAACCCGTTCGCCCCGTTTCTGGCCCGTTGGTTCCCCCGGGCCCTGCCGGCACTCCCGTTTGCCGACCGTCTTGCCACCGCGGTGTTCCACCGCCCGTGGGCGGACATCCTCGCTTCCCCGTGGATGGCATATATTTCCTGTGAGCCGTTCCTGTTCCTCTCGCCCTGGCTGGTCGCGGCCCTGCCAGCGCTCCTGTTCGTCGCCCCGGCGGACCGCCTGGCCAGACTGTGGTTGGGCGTCGCCGCGGCGACCTGGGCGTGCCTCATCGCCGACGAGCGCTTCCTCCTCGGCGCGCTTCCGCTGGCCACCGGACTGCTGGCGCGGTCCCGCCCGCTCCGGAGCCCGCTGGTCGCCCTGTTCCTCGCCATCAACCTTGCGGGGAGTGCGCGGCAGGTCTTCCTGCCCTGGCCGCGACTGGCCACCACCGTGGGCATGTTTCCGCGCGCGGCCTACCTGCGCGCCACCCTGGCGCCGGCGCCGGATTTCCTTGATGCCGCGGACTGGCTGAACGGTCACACGGCCGCCGCGGACCGGGTCCTGATCGTGTCCGACTGCAAGAGCCACTTCATCTGGCGCGAGTGCGTACACGACCACGTCATGGATTACCCGACGCGGCTGGTCTGGCTCCTCTGGGGTGCCGCTCCGGACCGGCTGGCGCCCCGGTTCCGCCAGTTGGGCATCCGGTGGCTGTTGTCCCTGCCGTCGCGCAGTGTGGCCCGTCTGGGTGATATGCCGGACCTGTTCACCCTCACGCCTCCGGTGGCGCACGCGTGGGCGGATTACTGGGCGACCCATGCCGTGCCGGCGGCCCGGCTGGGGCTCGCGTCCGTCTGGCGGCTGGCTCCGATGCCGCATCCCGGCGTGGGCACGGCCGAACTGCCGGTGGTGCAGGAGATCATGTCCGTCAGTGCGCAGGCGACCCTGCGGCGGGAGGGTCCGGCTATGGCGATCGCAGAACTGCGCCGCGACTGCGCCGCGTACCCGCGCATCGGATCGGTCCATCGGATGCTGGGCGAGGCTCTGGTACGGTTCGGGGGGGATGGCGCCGCCCGGGAGGAGGGCCGGCGGCACCTCGCGCTGGCCCGGCGTTCCGGCCTGCCCGTGGCGACGCCATGATTCACCGCGTCCTGCTGATGCGCCACGCGCGCGCGGGGGACGCTCCGCGGGATGAGGACCGGCGCCTCACTCGGGAGGGTCGCGAGGATGCCGTCCGGGTCGCGGCCGCGTTGGCCGTCCGGGGCGGGGGAGCCTTTCGGGTGTACGCCAGCCCGCTGGCCCGGGCCTCGGAGACCGCGACCCTGCTCGTGCGGGAAACCGGCTGGGGGCCCGTAACGATCGAACCCGATCTGGCCTCGGGGGCCGCGCTGGAATCGCTCCTGGCGTTCCTCCGCAGTCGCCGCCATGCGGCGGTGGCCATCGTCGGGCACATGCCGGAGATCGGCCAACTGGCGGGGTACCTGGCGTGGGGTGAGCGTACCCGGGTCCTCCCGCTGTCGCCGGGTGATGCCGTGCACCTCACCGTCACGGTGGCGGGAGAGGCGGTGCGCGGCACCCTCGATTTCCACCTCACGCCGCCGGGGCTCTAGGTGAATCCGATCGGCATCTGGCTGGCGGTCTCCGCGGCCCTGGGACCGGTCTGGGAATTCTGGTGGCGCGCCCGGTACGACGGCCCCATTGCGGAGGGGATGGTCGCGGGGACGCTGTTCGCGGGAACGATTGTGGCGACCGGGTTGGCCCGTCCCGCGTCGTGGATTCCGGTCGGGGGGACGCTCGCGGGTCCGGTCGCCGCCCTGCTGGTGGTACAGGGACTCTCGGCCTGCAATGCCTGGCCGGAGGTGACGGTGCCGGCCTGGTTCGGGTTGGTCGCGGTCGCATCCGGCGTCCTCCTGGGCCAGGGAATGACAGCTCGGGCGCGTCCTGATTCCCTGCATCTTCTCGCGCTGGGGATGGCCGGCGGAACTGCGCTGGCGGGCGCCTTCGCGCTCTGGCAGGTCCAGGCCGGATTTGCGGTTCCGGCGCAGGCGCTGGTCGCGCTGGACCGGCTCGAGCCGAAGGTGGCTTCGCTGATCCGGGATCGGATGGCCGAAGGCCGCGCGTTCTCCTTCTTTGTCTATCCCAACGCCCTGGCCGGGTACCTCCTGCTGGCGCT
Source organism: Candidatus Coatesiibacteriota bacterium (assembly GCA_023265785.1). Classification (GTDB taxonomy): domain Bacteria; phylum Oederibacteriota; class CAKKQC01; order CAKKQC01; family CAKKQC01; genus JAHFSL01. Next base: position 3,108 of record JAHFSL010000382.1, read on the forward strand.
CCCGTTCGCCGTCGAGGGGTGGTGGCGTGCGCGCGCGGCGGATTCCGGGCGCGCCGTGTGGGGCTGGGGTGGTGCGTGCCTGCTGGGAATGGCCGGACTGGTCGCTTCCCGATCGGTGGGGGGCGCCCTGTGCCTGGCCTTGGCGTTGGCCGCTGCCTCCCGGCGGTCGCGGGGCATCCTGCGGCACGGGTGGTGGGCGGGGATCATCCTGGTGGTCCTGGCGATCGCTGCCCGTCCCGGTTCCGCCGCACCCTC
>JAHFSL010000383.1 GCA_023265785.1 Candidatus Coatesiibacteriota bacterium
CGCGGCACCCGGCGGCCGGTGGCTGGGGCGGAGGTTGTGGTGGTGCCGTCCTCCACGGCGGTCGCGGCGACCGGGACGGCGCTGTCGGGCGCCGATGGTGCGTTCCGGGTGGATTCCATTCCGGCCGGCCTGGTCGGGGTCACGGTCACGGCCTTCGGCTACCTCCCCCTGCACGAGCGTCTTGAGTTGACGGCGTCGGTTACGGGCACGGCCCGGCTGTTTGCGATGGATCCCGGCTTTGGGGGGATCCCGGAGGTGGAAGTGGTCTCGCGTGCCCGGCGTGGTGCCGGCCAACAGGTGATGACCCGGGCCGAGGCGCGCGAGGTGCCGGGCACGGCCGGCGACCCCCTGCGGGCGGTGGCCGCCCTCCCCGGGATCACGCCGGCCTCCGACATTGACAGCAACCTCTATGTGCGGGGAAGCGGCCCTGCGGACAACGCGCAGTACGTGGACGGCATTCCCGCCGGCTATCCGTACCACTTTCAGGGGGTGGCCAGCACCTTTCAGGCGGAGTCGGTCGAGGCGCTCCGGTTTCACACGGGCGGATTTCCCGCCCGGTTCGGGAACCGGACCGGTGGCATCTTTGACCTCGTCACCCGGGCGGCACCGCCGAACCGGCTCACCGGAACCGCAGGGATCAGCCTGGTCGCCTCCTCGCTCACGGCCGAGGGCCCGGTGCCGGGGACCGGCGTAAGCGCGCTGGGAGCGGTGCGGCGTGGGTACTTCGATCTGGTCCTGCCCAGGCGGGTGACGGATGTCGCCGTCCCCTCCTACACCGACTACCTCGGCACTCTGACCCGGTCCACCGCCGGCGCCGGAACCTTCACGCTGGAGATGTTCGGAGCGGAAGACGCCGCCGTGGCCCAGGTCCGGAGCCGGTCCGCGCCATCCGCCCAGGGCGAATTCCGTTGGGCGCACTCGTACCATGTTGGCGCGGCCCGGTGGACCGGCCGGGCCGGACCCGCGACGCTGGCGGCGGTCGCCGCCGGTCATCTTGCGGGGAACTCCGTGGACCTCGGGTCGGGCTATTTCTTTCATGAGCGCCCCGCGGAGGGGTACGGGAGGCTTGCGGCGACGGGAGAGGCCGGGCCGCACCGGATCGAGGCCGGGATGGAGGGGACCTACACGCGGCACCGGCTCGACACCTATTTCGCCCGCCTGCCCTCGGAGGGGCAGGGGAGTTATTCCTTCACGGCGCTTTCAAAAATCCGGTCTTCCTCCTCCCTGCTGGGCCGGCGCATCGGTGCATGGGTGACGGACCGGTGGGAACCCGGAACGGCCTGGTCGGTGGAGGCCGGGGGACGCGTGGACGGCGACTCCCTGACGCACGATCTTGCGGCCAGTCCCCGGCTTGCGGCCCGGCTGGCGCTCTCGCCCCGGGCTCGCCTGCTGGCGGCGGGCGGGCTGTATCGCCAGCCGCCACGCACCCTGGAGTTGATGCCGCAATGGGGTAACCCGCGGCTCGGGGGCTCCCGCGCCTGGCACGCGATCCTGGGCGCCGAGGCCGAGCGGGGTGCCTGGACGGTCTCGCTGGAGGCGTACGACAAGGAGTTGGCGGGATTGTCCGTGCCGGACCCGGCCCTCGTGTACGTCAATGCCGGGACCGGGCGGGCCACGGGAGTGGAACTGCTGGTGCGGCGGGACTTCTCGGAGCGCGTGGCGGGATGGCTGGGCTACACCTTCGCCTCCAGCTGGCGGCGGGACGGCCCCGGGACCGCCGCCCGACCCAGCGACTACGACGTGCCGCATGCCGCGACGGCCACCTGCCGTGTCCGGCTCTCGCCGGGATGGTCCGTCTCCGGCCGTTGGCGGCTCGCCACGGGTCTCCCGTACACGCCCGTGACCGGCCGGGCCGTGACGCCCACCGGGGAAGCCATGCCCCTCTTCGGGCGGGTCAACTCCGCACGCCTGCCACCCTACCACCGGCTCGACCTCCGGGTGGAGTACCAGGCCCGATTTGACGCCTGGACCCTGGCGCCCTTCGTGGAATTCCTCAACGCGTACAATCGGGCCAACCTGGCCACGGTGGTGTGGAGCGCGAACCTGGACGGGGAGCGGCGGATCCGCCAGATGCCGCGCACCGTGTTCGGGGGGCTGGAAGCGCGGTTTTGATCTGGTACGATGACGGCATGGTGTGGCGGCGGATCGTGGCGGGGCTCCTCGTCGTGGCGGGCGCCGGGATCGCGCGGGCGTCGGAAGTCCGAACCGCGGCCTTCGGAGGCATTGAAGGCGCGGTGGCCGATGAGGCGACCGATTTCAACCTGTTCAACGCTGGGAACGCGGCGGGCCTGGTCCTGCTCGAGCGTGGGAACCGGCTGGACTACGCCCTGGGCCGGAATGCCTCGCTGACCCGCCGCGTGGACAATGACGGCATCACCACGGTGACCGCCACCGACTCGGCTGGATTCCTGGGTTCGCCCGGCGGCATGTACGAGGGCCTGCAGTTCTGGTTCAGCGACGCCGATGCCCTGTCCGTGTCCGCCGCGTTCTCATCGGTCCGGGAGGTCTACTCCCTGTTTCCCGAGCCTCCCCCCCAGCCGGCGCCAGGCCCCCCGCTTGATACCCTCCTGCCCGCGGTGCCCTCGGGCGACCAGCAGGTGGATGTGGGTGACGGGCGGATCACGGTCGGGTACGCCCACCGGTTCGGCGAGACCCTGGCCCTCGGGATCGGCCTGGCGCCTGTGAAGGGGACCCTGACGCCCAAGAAGCAGGACAAGGTGAAGACGGACAAGACTGAAATCTCTCTCTTCGACTACCAACTGGGGCTTGCGGCGCGACTGCCCCTGGGGAGCGGCACCCTCCAGCTCGGGTTGAACGCCCGCCCGTACGACGACCTGCCCGACCTGGAACAACTCGCGGGCTCGCCGGCCGAGTTATCGTCCCTGGGCACCCCCGCCGCGTTCGGCGGCCTCAAGGTGAAGCGCACGTTTGCAACCGACTCGGGCGCCAGCCAGGTGACCGAGCTGACACCGGACGGGCGACGGATCGGCCTGCAGGCCGCGTGGGGCGGCGAGGGACCGTGGTCCGCCCGGGTCGGCGTGGATCTGACGTCGGCCTCCGTCAAGGAGCGGGTGGATACCGACACGTCGTCCCTCCCGGCTCCCCTCAATACGCTGACGAAGGTGGATGAAGGGGACGCCAGCAAGTACAGCCGGTTTGCCTGGGACCTGGGGCTCCGATACCGGTGGATGTTCGGGGAGGACCGGTCCGTCCGCCTGGGTGCCGCCCTTGCGGGCGCGCCCGACACAACGGACCAGTTGGATTTCCCGAATTCCACGGCCATCACAAAAACGACGACGACAGCCCCCATGACGGCCTCCTTCGTGGTGGCCTATGGCACCGGGGGGGGGCTGATGCTTGG
>JAHFSL010000384.1 GCA_023265785.1 Candidatus Coatesiibacteriota bacterium
GGCTGGCCAGGATGCGCGTTCGGATTTGGGGCACCCGTCTGACCTGGTCAAGCGCGCTCGGTCTGGCCGGGGCGTTGGCCGTCATCAGCATGGTCCTGCTCATCGTGCCGGGCGCAACGGGTGGGGATCTCGAGGGAATTCCCTTTCTCCTCGTGCCCTTTGTCGTCCACCTCCTTGGCTGGGCCTCGCTGGGAAGCCGGTGGGACGACGCGCTCCGGGTGCTGGCCCTCAGCCTGGTTCCTTTCTGCCTGCTGGTCCTCGCGTCTTTCAGTCTTTCAACCCTCGTGTTCGACGGTATCCCCTCCGTGCACGGATTGTGGCTAGTCGTGGGTCTCGCGACCGCGGGTTTTTGGCGATTTTCCCGGATGAGCCGGTGGGTGGGCCGGCTTCAGGCCCGCAAGCGAGGTCAGACCGTCAGGGCTGCGAAGGCGGTGATCATCCTGACCGCGGTCTGCCTCGCAACATGTCTGTCGGTGCGGCAGGTGTGGCACCGCAGGGTTCTGGGCCACGAACACCTTCTGCGGTCCGCGGGTTTTCGTCCACGGTTTGCAGATTTCCATTTCAATCCAGGTGCTCGTGATGCGCATCCCCGATTGACCCTTGCGCTCAAGGGCCCGATTCCGCAGGGCAGACAGGAGATCAGGCACCAGGGTCTGTGGATGGCGTTTGGGAACGTGACGCGGGAACTCGGCTCAACGCCATGGGGAGACGGGACCCGTGGGAGAATTGCGAAACTTCAGTCCGATTGGCCCGAGTACCTGCAGTATGTCGAAACCAGGATCCTCGGGGCCGCTCGTGGAGCGGATGCCTGGACCCCTCTGGATTTTTCAGGCCATGCGGCCTTCGAGAAATCCATGCCGAATTACTCGGGCCTGGTTAATGTGGCGCGCGTGCTGGAGATCGAGGCGTGTGAAGCCGCACTGGCGGACCGGGCCGGGGAGGCATGGAATCGGGTGCGGGATCAGGTCCAGTTGACAAACCTCATCTTGCCACAGCCCTTGATAATTGCGTCCATGATCACCGTTGCAAACCAGGGTATCACGGTGGCGACCGCGGCAACCCTTCTTCTGCACATCGAAGACAGTGCCCTTCCGGCCGATATCGAGCGCGAATTCCGCCGGTGGATGACGGGAGATCCGGTGGCCAGTGGCTTTGAAGCCGAAACCGCCAATGCGCTTGAGATGCACTCAGAGATCCATGGCGGCGGAGATCGTCCGCACTTCAATGGTGGGGAGTGGGTGCAATGGCTCTATGGCCGCCTGTTCGACACCGTCGGAGCATTCGATATTGACCTGCTGACCACGGTTTCCCTCATTGCTCCCGTGCCATACTGGCGATCCGCCAATACCTACGAGGAACGGGCGCAGCCGGCCGAATGGCTCCCGCGGTTTGGCGCGGGCATCCCCAAGTTTGCCGGGTTAACCATCAAGGGGAAGGAAGCCAGGGTCAGGGCTCAGCTTGTTGTCATCTATTCCGCCCTCAAGGAGCACCACCGCCGGGCGGGCACCTACCCGCGCGCCCTGTCGGTGCTGGTTCCCGGTGTCGCCGGGCAGCCCGACCTCGTGGATCCTTTCGGGGGCGGAACGTTGTTTTACCGGGCGTCCGGGTCAGGCAGTGGGTTCGAATTGGCGAGTGCTGGCTGGCGCGGCACCCGCATGGATACCAAGGAACACTGGCTCTCCATCCAGGTCGGCTCACCTTCCGCAATCTTCCCCCCGGTGGTGGGGTCGGGGTACGGTGATGGGCCGGCGTCACACCAGCCGTTGGTGGTCGGGTTGAACGTGCTCCGGGACAAGGCGATCACGCCACTCCGAGGGGTGGATTGGCTTCAGGCGATCACACGGGATTCCAGGATGTTTACCTGGGGTGAGTCCGGGGGCTCGGCGGCCTGGGAATGGGAAGCGAACGGCGGGGGTCGCCTACGGTATCGCACGGGAAGGGAGTGGGGGACGGGGGTCGCCCTGTCCGTTCCGGCCGGCGCGCCGGTCAATGCCGCGGGGGCGGGCTTCCTGGTCGCGGAGGTGACGGCACCGGCCGGCCTGCGCTTGACCCTGAACCTCAACGAGAGTGGCTATGATCCTGCGGCGCCGGCCGGAACCTACGCGGGAAAGGGTTTGAGTGGTGCCGATGGCGAGCAGTTCAGTTCTCCCGTTCAGACGGGAACCGGGCGCCGCCAGAAGATGAGAATCGCCCTCATGTCCCTGGGCATGACCGATCACTCCAATCATGGTGGCCTCCGTCTGCTGGACGCCCAGGCGGTCGGCGGCATTGAGATCTCCATCCTCGGGAAACAAGGCGACGGCATCATCGAGGTGCACCACCTGGGATTCGAGTAGGGCGGGGATCGGCAGTGACCGGCAGGTATAATCAGATCCATGTCTGACGCGTCCAATCCGGCGGTTCCTCCGGCCAATGTTCGCCGCCTGGCCACGGTCATGTTCCTGGACATGGTGGGGTACAGCGCGATGATGTCCAGGAATGAGGCGCGGGCGATGGCGAACACGAAGGAAGTCGAAACTCTTCTCCGCGCTGAGGTCCCGGCCCATGGCGGACAAATCATCAAGTGGACAGGCGACGGTGCCATGGCGGTCTTCCAGACTGCAGGGGCCGCCGTGGCCTGCGCGCTCAAGGTTCAGGATGTGATTGCCGGCAAGAACCGGATGTCCAAGGCGCCGGAGCGGTACTGGATGCGGATCGGCCTCAATTTGGGGGAGATCCTGGAAGCCGGTAACGATGTGTTCGGCGAGGCCGTCAACATTGCCGCCCGGCTGATGCCGTTTGCCGACGCCGGCGGCATTGCGCTCTCAGAGTCAGTGTACTCCCAGATCAAGAACCAGATGTCGCTTCGTGGCACCCGTGTTCGGGGACTCCGGCTGAAGAACATCGCCGAACGGGTTGGCGTCTTCTTCGTTCCCCCGATGGGGGTGGTGTTGCCATGGTGGTACGTGAGGCGTCACCGAGGGGTCACCGCGACCGTCATCGGCCTCCTGACAACGTGTTTGTGCTTCCTCATGCTCTATTCATGGCGCCACGCGAGGCAGGATATGCTCTTGGACTCTTTTGACATCGATTCAGTTTTTCAGGTGTACGCCGGGGGCGGCGCGACGGTGACGATGGATTCAGTGGCTGGAGTCGTTGGTCGAGCCAAAAGTATCCATGTCATGGGGAGTACCGGCTCAGAGGTCTTCGCCGGAATCGGACGGAAGGTTGGCTATGGGAATGGAGACCTCCATGAGTTCGGCGGCTTTCGCCTGTCCCTCCGCGGGAGTGGGCGCCGGATCAAGATCGTCCTTGCCGAGCGCGGAAAGGACGACAAGCCGGGAGAACTCTGGGAGGCTCTTCTGACGCCCTATCCGAATTG
>JAHFSL010000385.1:0-2494 GCA_023265785.1 Candidatus Coatesiibacteriota bacterium
ATGAAATGCATGACCCCCACCGTGCCCAGGATGGGCCCGGCCTGTGGGATGACGATGGTCCGGATCTGCTGGAAATGGGAGGCGCCGTCCACCTCCGCCGCGTCAAACATCTCCTGCGGAATGTCCGCCACGAAGTTCCGGAGCACGAAGATGGCGACCACCTGGCCCCCGGCCGCCGAGACCAGGATCAGCGCGGAGAGGGTGTTCAGCATCCCGAGGTCGCGCAGGAGCCGGAAGAGCGGCACCAGGTTGGCGATGGCCGGGAGCATCATCAGGACCAGGATCGCGTTCCAGAAGAACCCCGACAGCGGGACCTTCACCCGGGAGAAGAAGTAGGCGGCGCACACCGCGGTAGCCAGCGTGGCCAGGGTGGCGCTGGTACAGATAAAGAAGGAATTGGCCAGGCTGGGGGCGATGGCCTCCCAGGCCAGCCGGATGTTTTCCCAATGATAGGGACTGACCAGCCGGGCCGGGAACTCGTAGAACTGCTGGTTGCTCTTGAGGCAGACGATCGCCATCAAGTACACCGGCAGGAAGGCCATGGCCAGGACGAACCAGATGGACCCGTGCTTGGCCAGCCGCAGGAGCCGGTCCTGGCCGGCGTGGGTGGTGAGGGCGGGCGGGGGTGGGGACCAGCTCCGCGTGGCATTCGCCTGCCGGACCCGGGCCGCGACCGGGTGGGGCGGCCGGATCCGGTCCCGGAGCCAGGGCCACGGCAGGGCCGCCAGGACGAGGAGGCCACCGATGAACCCCAGGCTCCCGAACCCGGCCGCCTGCAGGACCACCAGCAGGACGCCGGCGCCTCCGACCGCCGCGCGCAGCCGGAACCGCTCGGCGGGAGTCAGGGTCGCCCAGGCCAGCGCCCGGCTGGAGGCCTGGTGCAGACCCATCACGACCACGGTCAGCACGATCCCCACGGCGCAGGCGTAGCCCATGTTCTGGTTGACGAAGGCCTCGCGGAACATGAACAGGGCCGGAACGGTGACCACGCCGCCCGGGCCGCCCTCCATCCCGGCCAGCGCCAGGATGGACCCCGCGTCCCGGATCGTGTCAATGATGACGAACACGAGCAGGATGTAGATGGACCCCATCATCATCGGCAGTTCCACCCGGGTGAATTTCGTCCACCAACTCACGCCATCAATGTCCGCCGCCTCATACACGGACTTCGGGATGTTCTGCAATTTGGCGAGGTGGGTCAGGACCGCGAAGGACCCGACCCAGGGGAACCCCCAGATGATGCAGGAGGTGAAGATGAGCCGGGAATCCCCCAGCCACGACGGCATCTGTCCCGCCACGAATGCCCCGCCCCACCCGAACGCGGTATCCAGCCGGGTAAAGACACCCATGAGATGGGTCCCCAGCAGGAACTGGTTGAGGTAGCCCGAGGTGCTCTCAAAAAAGAACGACCGCCAGATCAGCACGGTCACCAGCGCCGGGATCACCATGGGTACGACGAACATGATGCGGTACAGGAACTGCATCCGCTCGCTCCGGCACCGGTGGATCGCCACCGCCACGCCCAGCGCGGGAAGCATCTTGATGATGTTCCAGAACCCCAGGAGCAGGGCGACCTTGAACGAGTCCCAGAACGCCGCCGACTTCACGAGGTCCAGATAGTTCCGGCCGCCGACCCACTCCGCGATGTCCGCCCCGTTCCACCGGAACAGGCTGTGGTACACGCCGCTGGCAGCCGGGAAGTAGCTGAAGATCCCGATGAGCAGGAGCGTGGGCACCACGAGGAGGTAGACCTCCCAGTGGTATTTCAACTGGCGGACCGTGATGTCCTTGGGCGTCATGTCAGCCGCCACCCGCCCGGTGCTCGTAGGGCCCCACGGCGTGCGGGTCCGGTCCGCGCTCCACCAGCCGGTCCTGCCGCGCGTGGTTGACCTCGGGCGTCACCAGCCGGGTCGTCGTCAGGGCCCGGTACTTGATCCACCACGACGGCGCGTCGGGCCCCTCGGCCATCATGGCCTGGCCGCGGATGCCGGCCAGGAAGGTGTCGTCCACCACGATGGCCCGCCGCCAGTCGCGCTGGCTCTCCTGGTAATCCTTGAGCCCCTGGTCCTTGTAGTAGTCCAGGTAGGACGCCGCCAGTTCGTCGTAGGAGATCTGGTTGATCTGGTAGAGCGAGTACTGCTGGGTCCACTTGACCCAGGTGTTCCCACCCAGCGTAAAGCTCATGACGCCGTACACCCCGGTCAGGTGCGGATCGAAGGCCTTGAGCATGCCGTCCATTTGCGTCCCGTTGATGGCCGGGACCCACCCGATGATCTTGTTGAACCGCTCGTTCACCTCCCGGGAGGCCAGGAAGAGGAGGAAGTCGAGGGCCTCGTCCGGATGCTTGCTGGTCCGGGTCAGGCCAAAGGGAAAGCCCGTCCACGGCTGCTCATAGGCCGGTCCGCGGACGAATGCGCCATAGACGGGGTCATCGGGACGGGGCAGGGGAAAATCCATCACGCCCACCTCAAAGCGCCCCTCGGCTTGCGCCTGC
>JAHFSL010000385.1:2504-3358 GCA_023265785.1 Candidatus Coatesiibacteriota bacterium
GCGCCTGCAGGCTCCGGGCGTCCCACGACCCCGTGGCGATGAAGACGCCCTTTTGCTGGGCGAACTGGAAGACCGCTTCATCCCGCGAGAGCCCGCTCCACCCGGTCTGGAAGTTGTCCGCGACCTCGCGAAACATCTTGAACCGCGCCCGGTAGGCGGGATGCGCGAAGGACATCCGGCCGGTCTTGAACGCGGCATAGTGCTCGTAGGGGTCCACGGTCCCGTCCCGGTTGAAGTCCATTTTCGCGATGGTGGGATAGGTCAGGATGTCGCACATCAGCCCCTCCCACATCCAGAGGTGGTACTTGCTGGAGGCGATGGGCACATAGGGCTTGCCATCGGGCTGGCGCTTCGCCTTGATCTCCGCGCAGGCCTTCAGGAATCCGCGGTAGTCCGTGGGGGCGGCGTCCCGGCCCGTGAGAGCCTTGAGCAGGGTCTTGTTGTAGAAGATGCGCTCACCGAACTGGGACAGACCGATCATCATGTAGGCCTGCAGATCGTTGCGGTAGGCACTCCGCATCCCGTCCTTGTAGGTGGCCCGCAGGGGCACGCGTTCCAGCGGCGTGCCACGGTTGTACGGATTGGGCCGTCCCACCACCCCGCTCATGGGCACGAAATACCGGGCGAGGTAGCCACGCAAAATGTAGTCCTGGATCTGGCCGATCTCCATGAGGTCAGGGGCCGTGCCCCCCATCAACTGGGTGGTCACCCACTGCGCGTAGGTGGATTCGGGAATCGCGTCCTGGACGATCCGGACCCCGGGGTGGGTGGTGGCGTACTCCTCCGCCAGCCGGTCGAACGCATCCCGCACCCCGGTCTCCAACTGCCAGTGGCCGATCCGGATCGTGATGCCC
>JAHFSL010000045.1 GCA_023265785.1 Candidatus Coatesiibacteriota bacterium
CCGGAGCGGGTGGCCGGCGGGAGTCTTGAGGCGCGACAACCCGTCCCGGACGTCCAGGGCCCTCCCGGCCGCGGCCTCGTCATGGTCGGACCGCGGGTGCGGCAGGCCCGCGACCGCCATGTAGGCATCACCGATGGTCTTGATCTTCTCCAGCCCGTGGCGCTCCGCGATGCCGTCCATGAGGGAAAAGAGTTCGTTCAGGAATTCCACGAGCTCACGCGGCGGGATCTTTCCCGACAGTGTGGTGAAGTTGACCACATCCGAGAACAGGACCGTCACATCCGGGTGGCCGTCAGCGATGGCACGGGGAGAATCCTTGAGCCGGGCCGCGATGGACGGGGGCAGGATGTTCAGGAGGAGGCCTTCCGCCCGATCCCGCTCGTTGACGGCCAGCCGGTGTTCGCGCTCCAGGGCATGGCGCGCCGTGGTCCTCCCGTGGTCCACCTTGAGGAGAATGGAAAACACAATGCCCGTCGGGCACACAAGGTTGAGCACCCAGAACGCCGCCCGAATGCCGGCGGGCATCGGAACCGCCCAGCCGGACGCCCAGGGCTCCGCGGCGCCCGAGACTGCTGCGAGGGCCACCCAGGCCGCGAACCAGACCACGGCCTGCCGCGGGCCGTCAAACATGAGCGCCCCGGCGGGGGCCAAGAACGCCCAGAGCGCCGTGGCTCCCGAGGCAGTGTACCCGCCCAGCACCCACTGAAGCGCGAACGGGAGAAGAAGACTCATCATCCGTTGGGTCGGGCGGATGAACCAGTCGGACTTCGTTCGTGCCAGGTGGAAGAGTCCGACCACCGACACACCCTGGTACAGCAGGGGAATCGCCGCGGCCTCCGGACGACCAAGTGCCATGTACGCGGCGATCCATGCCCCCATCAGCATGGAGATGCCCCCAGCTGTTAAGGCAATTGAACTTTTTCGTAAACGTTGGGCATCGTCGTCCACCGGGCGGAGCCCCAGCCCGGCCAGCCACCGGATGACCTTCATCGGAACGAGAAGCCCATCCCGGCCTGGCCCTGCAGGGCCCGCAGGGTCAGCCGGTCATGCTCCACCCGGTCGCCCTGGCCGGAGTCGTAGGAAAAATGGTTCCACCCCTGCCGGAACTCGGCGAAAAGGAATCGGCCGCGGTTGAGGCGGACCCGGAAGCCCACGGGCACCTGGACCGACCACCCCACCGTGAGCGTGTCCAGGGGAAGTTTGTCATGGCCGGCCACAAGGTCGGCGGGCCCGGCGTACTCCGAGGAGACGCTGTTGACCAGCAGAAACAGCCCGATCCCGGCGTACGGCTGGAGCCGGCGGCCCGGCCAATGCAGGTACCCGTTGCCCCCGTACGCCAGCGACCGCATCATCAGGAACCGCTCGGGCAGGTTGACCCCGCCCAGTTTCGCGGGAACCAGCGCGCCGGTCGGCCCCGCGATCAGCCCATTCGCGTCGTAATAGACCCTCTGGGCGGCGGTGTGGTGCGCGGCGATCGAAACTTCCATGTCATACCCGGTGATGGCGCGCCAGACGCCGAATCGGTATCCCATCGCCGGCACCGATGCCCGCGCCCGCACACCTTCCGTGCCCGCGGTCCATAGCGGGCCCCCGTCCGGTCCCTTGATCCCACTCCGGGCCGCGAACGTGCTGATGGAGGCGGGGCCCGCCCCGCCGAACAGCAGGCGGTAGGCCTGCGGTTGCCGGGGATCCCCCGGTCCCTCCCCACCCTCGACGACTCCGCCCCGCGCCTCCTTGAGATCACTGGAAGACAGGAGCCACCCCAGGCTCCCTGCCCCGATGCAAAACCCGGCCCAGGATGAGGTCGCACCGGCCGTGCTTCCGCCCGCGACGATCCGGCCGGACGCAATGGCGGTCCCGAGCACGAACCCGTAGGTCAACAGGTAGGATTGGGTGAAGATCGTCCCGATGACCTGGTGGCGGAAGGCCTGGTCAGCCGTTTCCGGCAATGGGGCATCCGCACCATTGGGCCACACCACGGCAGGCCGGGCCAGCGTCAGGGACAGGGCGATCAGCAGGGTCTGTTTCACAGGTCGGGCAATCCGAATCCGAATCCGGCGGTGACCTGGACCATATCCAGGCGATAGGTATCCAGTTCCTTCTGGAACAGGTCGCCCGAAACATAGGAAAACCAGTTCCAGACCGGGCGGAACTCGATGAACAGGAATTTGTTTTTCGGGAGTTCGACCCGGACGACGACGGGAACCTCGAAGCCCACCCCGAGGCTGGTCGTGTCCAGCCGCACGCCCTCATTTTCCGTCACGAGGTTGGCAGGGCCGGAGACCGGCGACGTCACCCGGTTCACGAGCATCGAGACGCCCCAGCCCAGATACGGCCGCACCCGGCGGAACGGCGCAATGGCCATGGCCCCCAGCCCGATCCCGAAGGAGCGCATGTTGAGGAAGCCCTCGGGGAGGGTGACCCGCCCCAACTTGACCGGCACAAAGACGTCGTACTGGGCGGAATAGCCGACCCTTCGGCGTCGAAGAAGACCTGCTGTTGCGGCGTCACATGTTCGACGAATGACGCCTCGCAGAACGCCCCCCACCAGCGCCCCTCTACTCCCAGCCTGAGGCCCAGGGGCGGAATCTCCATCCGGGTGTCCACTTCCGCGGTGTCGGCCGACCAGAGGGGCACGCCTGCGGGGCGCGGCCCGCCCTTGAACATGCTGTTGGCGTGCCAGTGGCGCATGATGCCCTGGGACGCCCCCCCGGCCAGGCTGGCCCAGATGCGGAGGTCGTCGGGACGGTGGGGCCGCTGGGCAGGCAGGCCCTCAACCGAGGCGGTCCGGCCAGGCTCGCCACGACCGGAGAGGATCGATGCGAGAGATTCCATCGCCTCATCGGCCCGGTCCAATCGGAACCCCTTCCGAACCGCCGTCGCCTCCACCCGGCCGGATTCAACGTCCACCAACCGGGTCGTCACATACCACACGGCCTCACTCCCCTCGCCCAGCCGTCCCGCCGTGCCCACGACAATCTTCCGGACATTCAGGAGGCGACCCACCCGCACGGCGCACTCGTCCGAAGTACAGCCCGTCATCTGGAACGCCTGCTCCTTGAGGACCTGGTCCATCCGGGACTTTTCAATAACCTGGAAGGTATCCGCAGCCAGCAGGGCCGATCGCAGGAGATCGGACAGCAGGGTCGCATCGCCCGCCGATGTGTTGGCCGGCTCCAGGTCATAGACCGCGATGGGGATCCGGACCATCTCCGGCCGTGATATGGCCGGGAGCAGGCAGGAGGCGAGGGCAACGGTCACCCGTTGGATTCCCCGGGTGAGGTTTCGAGGTGCGTTCACTTGAGGACGATGACCAGGACGAACACCGCGGCGAAGATCGAGCTCCCCCACGCCCAGGCCTTGAACGACCGGTTGCGCGTCGGCGGGAGGTCACCGACCGGAGACCGGACATCGCCGTCCGCGGGCGTCACCGGGAGGACGGGCACGGCCGCCGGAACCACCGGCTGGCGCATGCGGTCCACCAGCGTGTTGACCAGCCGTTCGGCCGCCGGCTGGAGATCCGCCGCGGCCTCCAACCGCACGGATTCCGAGGCGAGGATGCGGCCCTCCTGCACCTCGACCACCTGCCCGGTGATGACGCGGGAACCCTCGAACAGGGCGTAGGTCCCCACGATGATTTGCCGGACATTCAGGAGCCGGCCCAACTGAACCGCGCAGGCCCCCTCCGCACATCCCGTGCGCTGGAACGCCTGCTCGGCCAGGATCTTGTCCATGTTGTTCTTGTCGGCCACCCGCCAGGCCTGCGCCCGCACCGCGGCCGCACGGACAAAGTCCGCGACGACCGCGGCATCGGACGCCGATGCATTGCGGGCCGTAAAGTCCAGCACCGCAAGCGCCGGCCGCTCCGCCGCCAACCCGGGGGCGGCGGCCGCCAGGATCGCCAGCCATGCCGCCGCCCGGAATCTCACTGGATCCGCTTCGACCGGTGCCAGCCGAGCACCAGTCCCAACCGGAAACCGTTCTCGTTCCGAATCAGCGCGAGGTTGACCGGGAAGTTCATCCGGCCGGAGGATGCGGTGAATCCGATGGCCGCCGACATACCGACGCCCGGGCCCACGCGATCCTTGCCCACGGCGCCCGTCGCCGCGTCCGGCTTGCCGGCCCGGGTCACCGCCGTCACATTCGGCCCGAACCCCAGCTCAAAGCCGCCGGCGAGGCGCACCCCCAGCAGGAGGGTCCCGCTGGGTACCAGCATGCCCGACTCCAGCCCGACCGCCAGCGGCACGAACTCGAACAGGCCCGTGGTCCCACCTTCGGTGTTCAGGTATTCGTACTCGAATTGCCATCCCCATGCGGTCAGCACCGGTTCGGCATGATGTTCACGGAGCTTGGATTGGAGTGCTGAGCTGGCGACATAGACGACCCCGAATCGCGGGCCCGCCGACCGCAGGATCCCCTCGTCCGCGCGGGCCGCGCCCGCCCCGGCCGCCAGCATGAGCCCCGCGATGCCGATCACTGCCTTCCTCATGTCCATCGTGTGTTCCTCCTTGGTGCCTGATCTGCGGGCCCCATCGTCCCGGCCTGCTGACTCCCGGTTGCAACCCCCGTGCCACGCCGCCATGCCGGCCGGGAGCGCGGGGCGGCCGCCGGACTGCGGGAAATCCCGGCAGGCAACGGGGCGCCGTTGTGGAAGCGGGCCGCAGATCGCCCCACGGGGTGACGGCGGAGCCCTGCTAAGATATGCGCTTCTCCCCGGCATTCACCTTCAAGGAGGCTCCGATGAAGACAATCCTGTGTGCACTGCTCGTGCTGGCGCTCGCGCCGGCGGCCCGGGCCATTGACCTGGGCAAGCTCAAGGACAAGGCCAAGACCGCCCAAAATACGCAGGTCGGGCAGGCCGTCTCGGACAAGGCGTCCGCCGAGGCCGACAAGAAGGTCGAGGAGGAGTTCACCCGCAAGCTCAAGAATGTCCAGAACGAGAAAGGGCCCATCCTCTTCGTGAAGGGCAAGGCGGATGTGGACCCGGCCTGCGACAAGACCATGCAGACCATCGCGGACCTCATTGCCTCGGTGCCCGGCTACCGCGTGCGCGTGGACGGTCACACCGACAACAAGGGCAAGAAGGCGTCCAACCAGAAGCTCTCCGACCAGCGCGCCGCCGCCGTGGTCCGGTACCTCGCCGAAAAGAAGTCCGTGGACAAGAACCGGCTCGCGGCCAAGGGCTTCGGCGACACCCAGCCGATCGCGGACAACAAGACCGAGGAAGGCCGGGCCAAGAACCGCCGGGTGGACTTTACCGTCACCAAGATGTGAACGGGGCATGAATCCCGCGGCACCCACCGCGACGACGCCCGCCGGGGCCTGGAGCCTCGGCGGGCTGTCGTTTTCCTCCCGGCTGGTGCTGGGGACCGGCAAGTACCCCAGCCACGAGGTGATGCGGGCCTGCCACGAGGCCGCCGGGACCGGGATGGTCACCGTGGCCATCCGCCGGGTGGATCTCACGGGCAAGACCGGGCCGTCCCTGCTGGACTTCGTGGACCGCAGCCTCATCCGGCTTCTCCCCAACACCGCCGGCTGTTACACCGCGAAGGATGCAGTCCTCACGGCCGGCCTGGCGCGCGAGGCGCTCGCGACGGAGTGGATCAAGCTGGAGGTCATCGGGGACGAGAAGACCCTGATGCCGGATGTGGAGGGGACGCTGGAGGCCGCGCGGGAACTCGTCCGGCAGGGGTTCAAGGTCCTGCCGTACGTCCCCGCTGACGTCGTGGCCTGCCGGCGGCTCGAGGAGATCGGCTGTCCCGCCGTCATGCCGCTGGCGGCCCCGATCGGCTCGGGGCTGGGCATCCGGGATCCCCACGCGCTCCGGCTGGTGCTGGAGGCCGTGACGGTGCCGGTCATTGTGGATGCCGGGGTCGGGACCGCCTCCGACGCGGCGGTCGCCATGGAACTGGGGGTCGCTGCCGTCCTCCTCAATACGGCGGTGGCACAGGCGAAGGACCCGGTGGCCATGGCCACGGCGATGAAACTTGCGGTGGAGGCGGGGCGGCTCGCGTTCCTGGCCGGCCGGATTCCCCGCCGTGCCCATGCCACGGCCTCGAGCCCGCCCGAGGGCGTGCCCGGCGCCTGACCGCGCCTAGTTCGCGGTCTTCCCCAGCGCCCGCTCCAGGTACTCGCGCACCCGGCGCAATTCCGGATCGGGCTCGAAGGTCACGGCATCCTCAGGCCGGCGGCCGATGTACTCCGCGGTGAGGAGGCCCTCGTAGTTGGCGGCATGCAGATCCCGGAGCAGTCGGTCGACATCCAGCAGGCCGGAACCGAACGGGACCTGAAAATGCGCGTCATCCCCCCCGGCGTCGCGCAGGTGCACATGGCTGACATGGGGCAGGAGGGGACCCCAGGTGGCGGGACCGTGGCCGCGGCAGAGCAGGTGTCCGGTGTCCAGCGTGATCCGCAGGCCCTGAATGTGCTCCGCCACGGCGGCGGCCGCCGCGGGCACCCCGAAGGGCGTGTCCGACCGGGTTTCCAGGCAGGCGGTCAGCCCCTGCTCCATCGCCACGGCGGTGAAATCCCGCAGGCGCCGGATCTCCAGGACCTCGTCGCGCGCCGTCCCGCGGATCGTCACCACGCCCGCGCCCGCACGGCGGGCCAGCTTGCACGCCGCCTCAAATTCGCCCCGCTCCGCCAGAATGTACGGCTCGGTACTCACGATCATCGCCGCCAGTCGGACCCCGCTCTGGCGCTGGGCTTCCTCCACCAGCTCCAGGGCCAGCAGGGGGTCGCGCAGGATGCCCGCCGGCGTCAGGTGGCCCCATTCCGGCTCGTGGTGAACCACCATTTCCGCGCGCGCAAACCCGAGTTCAGCAATCCGGTCGAAGGCCTGTCGCAGGGGCAGGCCCGTAAACGGAAAGGTCGTGCAGGCGATGCCCGGGCGGGCCATCAGCCCCGGACGCCCGCCAGCCGGGCCCCGGCCGCGAGCAGGCGCCTGACTCCCGCCGGCCGTTCGGCCTCGGCGTAGACCCGCAGGAGCGGCTCGGTTCCCGAAGCCCGGAACAGAAGCCAGGAATCATCCGCAAAGATGAGTTTCAACCCGTCGCGCGTGTTGACCCGTGCCACCCGGACCGTACCCACGCGATCCGGCGGCGAGGCGATCAGGCGGCGCAGGGAGGCCTGCGCCGTCGGATGGTGCGCATCAATGCGGGCATAGGAGGAGGCCCCGAATTCGCGCGTGAGGTCGGCGATCAGTTGGCGGCAGGTCCGGCCCGACCTGGCCAACAATTCGAGGGCCAGGAGCCCCGCCAGGAGGCCGTCGCGTTCCGGAATGTACCCCTTGAACCCCACGCCCCCGCTCTCCTCGCCGCCCATCACAATGTCGTCCTCCATCATCAGCTTGCAGATGTGCTTGAACCCCACCGGGGTCTCATGAATGGGCAGGTTGTACTTCCGGGCGATGCGATCCAGCAGGAAGCTGCCCGAGACCGTCTTGACGACGCCCCCCCGGACGCCGCGGTAGCGGACCATGAACACCAGCAGGAGGGCGAACACCAGATGCGGCGTGACGAACGCCCCGCCGTCAGCCACCAGCGCCACCCGGTAGCCGTCGCCATCGGTGGCGATCCCGAGGATCCCGCGGGTGCGCCGGACCTCGCGCTTCAACGCCTCCAGGTTCGACTCCACCGGCTCGGGCGCCTGCAGGCCGCAAAACTGAGGATCCAATTCATCATGGATCGCGTGGATCCGCGGGCCCCCGCCCGCCAGCACGCGGGCCATCAGCCCCGCCTGCGCGCCTCCCATGGGATCCGACACCACCGTCCCCTTGAGCCGCCGGATGGCCTTGAGGTCCACGAACCGGCGGAGCATCGCGACATACTCGTCGGTGAACGCGATGCGCCGGATCGCCTCCGGCTTCCCCTCCCGCGGCGGGCGGCGGCCCAGCGCGGCCACGATGGGGTCCACGACATCGGATCCCGGAGAGCCGCCGAACCACGGCTTCACCTTGACCCCCGAGTACGCCGGGGGGTTGTGGCTGGCGGTGACCATCATCCCGGCGCCGTAGCCCCGCCGGGCAATCCGCCAGGAGACCGCCGGCGTGGGCGTCGGCGCCGCCACCACGTCGGTGCGCACCCCGTTGCCCGCCAGCACCCGGGCGGCCGCCAGCGCGAACCGCTCGCCCCCGAACCGGCCGTCATAGCCGATCAGGACGGGCTGGCAGCGCTGGGGCGTCGTCGCCAGCCAGTCGGCAAAGGCCTGCGCCACGATGCGCAGGCGGTCCACGGTGAAGCCCTCGCCGATGAGCGCGCGCCAGCCATCGGTCCCGAACGCGATACCGTGACCGGGAGTCTTCATGGCCCGGCGGACGGGGTGGTTACTTGCCCGCCGGCGTGGGGGCGGGCGGGGGCGCAACGAGGCGCCCAAGCATGGCGGGTATCTGGGACTTGAGGTTCTCCAGCGAGGAAGCCGTGACGGAATCGGAAGCCGCGACCGTCCCGTCGGCGACGTTGATCATCTGAATGCCCAGCGCGAAGCCCGCGCCGGATTTTTCCAGCCGGCTCACCACCACGGCGACCTGGCGCAGGGCGCGGCCGTACCGGGTTCCGCATTCCGCGTTGCCGCAGGGCGCGGTGGCGAGCTGTTCCATGTCCTTCTCGGCGAAGAGGTCATATCCGCGCAGTTTCCGGACGCCCGCCCGGAGCTGGCCCGCGGTCCAGGACGCCTCCTCCTGGCTGACGCCCGCACCGGCCTGCGGAAAGGTGACGGCCGTGGCGATGCGCGAGGAGGGCGCCAGCGGGGCCTCCAGCAGGGGCGCGACGTTGACCTCGCGGGCCTCGGCGTGACCGGGCACGGCGCGGTCACTCTCCGGCTTGGCCAGGAAAAGGCTCACGAACGCGGCCTTGATCCCGATGGATTGCCCGAACCCGCCCGTGATATAGGTGACGCCCAGCTTCAACTGATCGCCCGGGCCGAACCGGTGGGACAGCGACAGCCCGACCTCGATCTCCGTGTTGGCCTTGAGCGGGAGCCCGGCGATGGACCACGCCGCGGACTGCAGGAAAGCCGGGGTGGTGATCTGATCGCCGAACTTATAGGCAACGACCGGCGCGGTTGCATCCGTCGGCGTCGCACCATCCACGCCCTCCTTCCAGGTGGCGGGCTGGGTGGACCGAACGTTGCATTCCAGCCCGGGCACGAGCCCCCACAGGTTGAGACTGGTCTCCAGCCCGATCGTTCCCGCGGCCACGCCGCCGAACGTGAAGACCTCCCGGAACGATCGGTTGGCGTCCGACGTCAGCGTGCCCTGGTACTTGACGTCCCCCGACTGGAACGCGACGGCTTCGCCGGAGAGCGGGATGCCGTATTCCCCGCTCAAGGTCAACCGTTGACTGCCGAGCATCTTGACCACCGAGAGCACCGGGGTGATCCGGGTGGTGCCACCGCCGCCACCGGGTTCCGTCTCCTGGCCATGCAGGATGCGGGTGAACTGCCCCTGCGCCGAGGTCCCGGTCGGCAGGGTCACCCGGACGGCACTGCTCAACCAGGTCCCGGCGGATGGATTGGCGTAAAAGAGCATGATCGTGCTGAGCGTCAGGTCACCCAGGCCCTTCCCCGACTGGCCGTTCTTAAGGCTTGGATGAAGTCGGTCCCAGGGATCCAGCAACGTCTTGTCAGCGAAGTAGGACGTCAACGCGAACGATCGGAAGGTAAACGGCAGGTAAGCCGAGAAGTCCAGCGACCGAATAAACCACAGCGAGCCCAGCCCGTAGCCCAATGTCGGTCCGATCTCTCCCGAGCTGTAAGTCCACTCACTGCTGTACTCTCTTTCAACGGGCACCTGGGCTTTGGTGATGGGATCAATGGAATAGAACGTCGGGTGGGCTGCCATCTCGGACGACGTGCCCTTCCCCAGTGCGGAGACGTTGCCGTACAGCAGGTAGTAGAACTTGCCCTCGGGCGCGGGCAGGTAGCGGGGAGCGGGCGCGGCCACGGCGGCGGCGGTGGACAGGGTCAACGAAGCAACGAGGAGGGCCCGCAGGGACATCGCGGGGTATTTTAGCGCAAGCGCCGCCACGCGCGGCGACACCGACAAAGGCCGTCCCGGCAAGGGTTTTACCGCCGCACGAGCCGGGCCAGGACCTCCACATGCGGCGTCTGGGGGAAGAAGTCGAATGGAATCGCGGTTTCCAGCCGGTAGTCGCGGGACAGCTGGCCCAGGTCCTCGGCCAATTTCTTCGGGTTGCACGAGACGTAGACCATGACCGGCGGTGCGGTCCGCAGGAGCTGGGCGGCCATCTTGGGGTGCATCCCCGCGCGGGGGGGGTCCAGCAGAACCGCCCACTTGTCGGCCATGAAGGAAAGGTTGGAGAACCGCCGGAGGAACACCAGCGAGTCCTCGGCGAGGAACTGCACCCCGGACCGGCCGTTGCGCGCCGCATTCGCCGTGGCATCCGCCACCGCGGCGGCTTCCAGCTCCACGCCGATAATCCGCTCGGCACACCCGGTGAGCCCCAGGGACAGGCCGCCCACGCCGCAATACAGGTCCAGCAGGACGGGCCAGCCGG
>JAHFSL010000386.1 GCA_023265785.1 Candidatus Coatesiibacteriota bacterium
AACCAGAGCCGACGACCGCACCGTGATAACGGTGAGGCTTGCCCTCCTGCAACGGAGTACGTATACTTTGTATTAGCAGGATCCGTATCGGAGGTGTCGGCATGCGCATGACGAAACTGACCTTAAGCGCAGACCGGGAGTTGGTGGGGGAGGCCAAGAAACTGGCCTTGGCTGAGGGAACATCACTGTCCTCAATGTTCGCCCGGTTTCTCGGAGCGAGGCTCAGCGGTCGGCGGTCTGAAGCAAGCCCGGGACCGTTGACCCGAAAAGCCACCGGTATCGTGAAATTGCCGACCGGAAGGAGCGACCAGGCGGTCCTCGAGGAGGCACTCACCGCCCGGTACCGCCGCGGTCGGTGAGGATATTCGTCGACACAAACATTCTTTTGGATGTTCTGGCCAACAGGAAGCCTTTCTATCCTGACGCGATGCGCATCTGGACTCTCGCGGAAACCGGGCGGATTGAGGCGCATGTGGCGGCCATCAGTTTCAGCAACTGCTACTACATCGTGCGTGGTTTCGCAGGCCGAAAGGCCGCCGATGATGCCCTCCGGCTCTTACGAACCGTGTTCAGACCGGTGGACTTTACGAGTCACGTCCTGAACCAAGCCATGGATTCCGGATTCGAGGACTTCGAGGATGCCATCCAGTACCATTCCGCGACCCATGCCCAGGCCGAATGCCTCGTGACCCGGGATGCCAAGCACTTTCCCCGCGTGACATTACCCGCGCTGTCGCCCGCGGAATTCTTGACGTCTCACACGTTTCAGTAGTCAGGGGCCGGTCAGCACGACGCCGGCGGTGATGGCCAGGCCGTTGGGTCCCAGCCCCAGGGCCTGCGCGGCGGCGGTGGTGCGGCTCCAGACCAGCGCGCCGCTGGCGTCGTAGCGGCGCAGGACCGGGCCTGACTGGCCGTTCAGCGCGCGGACGCCGGGGGGCGGCGGGGCCACCTCGCCCAGCACGAAGGCGGACCCGTCCTCGGCCAGCGCCACGGCCCGCGCCTCATCATTGGAGACGTTCATCCGGTCATCCCACGCGCCGAGGGTGTCCTCCCAGGCGGTGGAGCCGTCGTAGAGCCAGGCCTTGACCTGCCAGTCGTCGGCGGGCGGCAGGGCGGGTCCCGTCCGCGTTCCCGCCACCACCACGCCGGAGACCGTCGCGGCGATGGCATTGGCCCGGGCCGGGTGCTGGGCGAATCTGCCGGCGGTGAACGAGCGGGTCCAGACCAGCTTGCCCTCGCGGGAAAGTTTGACGACTTCCCAGGCCGGCCCGCCGGGAACCGGACGGACGCCGCAGGCGTAGACATCGGCGGACTCGTTGGTAGCCGCGCCCACCAGGTGCGCGCCCTCGTCAATCCAGGTCCACTCGGGCCAGCCCGTCGCGCTGAAGTGGGTGATCACCGAGACCTTTTCCTCGATCCCCACGACGATCCAGCCCCCCTTCGGGGCGGGGAGGATCGCCGTCGGAATCCCGTTGCACCCGCCGAAGCAGGCACTCCGTGAGAAAGACAGCACGCCCGCGGCGGTGAATTTCCGGAAGACCCAGTTGGGCGAGCCGGCGGTTCCCTCGGTGGGCATCTCCTTGGACGCCAGCCAGGGGTCGTTGCGGCCGGGGGTAAAGGTGAAGGCGGTGAACCGCTCCTCGTGGCCCGGCAGGCCCGCGAAGGAGACGGTCCAGACCGGGTCGAGCCCGGGGGAGAACTTGCGCAGGATGCCGCCGCCCGCGCCTGTCCGGCCCGGCACCGCGATGAGGATGTTCCCCTCCCGGTCCACCGCGATCCTGGCCGTGGAGGGCACGCCGACGATGTGGCCGTCCAGCCGGACCTCACCGTCGTCAGAAAACGCCTGCACCCGCAGGACGGGCACCCCGGGTGGCAGGCGCGGGACTTCGGGCCGGGGGGTGGCGGTGGCCAGGCAGCCGGCGAGCAGGGCCGGCCAGAGCGCCACCAGCGGCAGGGAGCGGGGCCTCGTTGCGGTCATGGTCCCCATGAGTCTAAGGTATGGAAACGCCCATGAACACCATCCGGCTCGGGTATGTCGGCGCGGGGTACCTGGCCCAGCGGGTCCACCTGCCCAATCTCGCGAACCTGGAGGGGGTGGAGCTGGCCGCGCTGGCGGAAGTGCGGCCGAAGCTGGGGGAACTCGTCCGGGCCCGGTTCGGCATCCCCAAGCTCTACGCTGATCACAAGGCGCTGGCGGCCGATGCCACCCTCGATGGCGTGTGCCTCTCCGGCCATTTCGCGGGCCAGGGGGAGATCGCCCGCGAACTCCTGGAGGCGGGGAAGCATGTGTTCATGGAAAAGCCCATGGCCGTCTCGGTCGCGCAGGCGGAGCGCATCCTGGCGGCAGAGAAGAAATCCGGCAAGCGGCTGATGGTCGGCTACATGAAGCGGTACGACGCGGGTAACCTTGCCGTGAAGTGGTACCTGGATCACTACCGGCAGAACGGGGAGCTGGGGGGCCTCACCTATGTCCGCCAGCACGGGTTCTGCGGCGACTGGATCGCCGGGCTGGACACGCCGTTCATCCAGACGGATGAGAAGATGCCTCCGGCCCCCGGCCTCACACTCAAGCCCGGCTGGATGCCCGACGCCTTCTATGACCGGTATGTCGGCTACCTCCAGCAGTACACCCACAATGTGAATCTCGTCCGGTGGTTCCTCGACGCCGGAGAGAAGGTTACCGTGCGGCATGTGGACCTGGACCAGGAGAAGGGCATGGCCGGCGTGTCGATCCTGGAGGTGGCGGGCGTCCAGTGCGTGCTGGAGTCCGGCTGGGTGGACCACCACGCCTGGGACGAGCACACGCAACTCTACTTCCACAAGGGCTGGGTGCGCACGCAGGCGCCGCCGCTCCTGATGCGCAATGCCTGCGCTTCGGTCGAGGTGTACCGCAAGGGCGAGGGTCATGTGACCTCGGAGACCTTTCCGGCGGGTGGCTGGACCTGGTCGTACAAGGAGGAGATGAAGCACTTCGCGGAGTGCCTGCGCACCGGTTCCCCCTTCCGGTCCCCGGGATCCGATGCCCTGCACGATGTCCGGACGCTCGAGGAGATCTACCGCCAGTACATCGCGGCGCAGGCGGCCTAGGAACTACTTCTTCCGCGCCTCCAGGACCAGGTAGCGGTCGTCGGCGGCCACGACCCGGACCGCCTTGAAGACCTCCTCCATCAACTGCCGGTAGCGCAGGAAGGTGTTGGCGACCACCCGGAGCCGGCCGCCGCGGACGAGGTAGCCGGGGGCCGCTTTCACGAACCGCTCGGCGATCCCCCGGTCGGTCTCGGTCCCGGTGTGAAACGGGGGATTCGACACGATGAATTCGAACGGGCCCTCGGCTTCGTCGAGCCCGTCCG
>JAHFSL010000046.1 GCA_023265785.1 Candidatus Coatesiibacteriota bacterium
AATTCGATTGGCCTGTCCACCGACATGCAGGTGGTGCCCGACCTGCTCTCGTTCCGGCTCGAGGGACTCGCGAGCATCACCAAGGGTGCCGTGACCTTCGATAGCCTGGTCGGCGCCCTGAACACCGGCACCACGGCCGGGGCCACGGCGATTTTGGACTCCAACTCATTCATTCCCGTTGGGTTCCCGCATGTGGATTCCACCCGGACCGTCAACGCGGGCTTGAGCGCGACCTACCGGATTACCAAGAGCCTTTCGGCGGTGCTCGGGTACCGGTACGATCACTGGATCTATCAGGATGACCTGATCAATGGCGAGTTCGAGCGGCCGGTCACCCGGAACGCGACCGGGGCGTTCAACAGCCTGATCACGCTGGATAACATCCTGCGGAGCTACGAGGTGCACACCGCCTTCGCGAAGATCAGCACGACCTTCTAGTCCGAACGCTCGCAGCGTTCTCCCCGGCACCCCGCGCCTGATGCGCGGGGGGCCGGTCTGTTTCCGGGTTTCCGGGGGATGTGAGCCGCGTCACGCCCGGGGCGTGAGTCGGATCAGCGCGCCCGCCGCCTGCGGGCGCGCAGACTGGAGCCAGGATGACATGACATGACGCTGATGCGGCTCACCTCGCTCCTGGCGCTTGCCGCCAGTCTGCTGGCGGCCCCGCGCGGTGCCGGCG
Organism: Candidatus Coatesiibacteriota bacterium; assembly: GCA_023265785.1. GTDB lineage: Bacteria > Oederibacteriota > CAKKQC01 > CAKKQC01 > CAKKQC01 > JAHFSL01. The sequence goes on from JAHFSL010000046.1 coordinate 677, forward strand.
CGGCCGAGGAGGCCGAGCTGTGCGTCGGATGCCATGGCGAGCGCGGAGGAGCCGGGCCGTTCGTGGACATGGCCGCCTTCGGGGCCTCCATCCACGGGAAGAACCGGTGCACCTCCTGCCATGCGGATGCGGCCGAGGTGCCGCATCCGGCCAAGCCGGCGCCCGTGTCCTGCGGCCGTTGCCACCGGGTGGAGACCCAGGTGTACCTGCAGTCGGACCACGGCCGGGCGGTCGCCCGGGGGCAGGCAGAGGCGGCGGCCTGCAAGGACTGCCACGGACACACCCATGTCCTGCGCAATTCTCGGCAGGCGGGTTCACCGGTCAACCGGAAGAATATTCCCCAGACCTGCTCCCGGTGCCACGAGGATGAGGCCCGCATGAAGCCGTTCCGGCTGTCCGAGCGCCATCCGCTTAATTCCTACAACCACACGGTCCATGGCGAGGCGTTCCGGGCGGGTCGCCAGAACGCCGCGGTCTGCACGGATTGCCACGGGTCGCATGACCTGCATGGGGCCGCCAACAGCGCCAGCCGGGTCTTCTGGAAGAACGTGCCGGCCACGTGCGGCCGCTGTCATGCCAACGTGCAGACGGTCTACCAGATCAGCATGCACGGGCAGGCGGCGGCTCAGGGCATCAAGGATGCCCCCGTGTGCACCTCGTGCCATGGGGAGCACACGATCCGGCCCATGGCGGACCGGGCCTCCTCCGTCTGGCGCGGGGCGGTGACCAAGACGTGCGCCGGGTGCCACGCCACGGAGCGTGTCAACCTCAAGTTCGGCCTGCCGATGGACCGGCTCTCGACCTACCTGGACACCTATCACGGGTTGGCTGCCCGCCGTGGCGACCTGCGGGTGGCCAATTGCGCCTCATGCCACGGCTTCCATGACATCCTGCCCTCCTCGGATCCGCGCTCCTCCATCCATCGCGCCAACCTGCCCAGCACCTGTGGCCGGTGCCATCCCGGGGCGGGGAGCCGGCTGGCCAGCGGCTGGGTCCACGGCCCTCCGTCCGGCAAGCACTGGGCGCTCGGGTTGGCGCAGGCGTTCTACCTCATGCTGATTCCCCTGGTCGTGGGGGGCATGCTGGTCCACAACCTCCTGGACCTCGGGCGCAAGGCGGCCGGGGGAGGGGTGGTGCCTCCGCCCCATGCGGAACTCCGGCTCACTCCGGGGGAACGGTGGCAGCACGGCCTGCTGTTCGCCGCCTTCTTTGCGCTGGCCTATTCGGGATTTGCGCTCAAGAACCCGGACGCCGGCTGGACGGCCCTCCTCGCGCCGTTCGGCGAGGGTGGCCGGCGCGACCTCCACCGGTGGGCGGCGGCGGTGTTCTGCCTGCTGGGGCTGTACCACGTGTGGTACCTCGTCTGGACCGTCCGCGGCCGGTTCGTCCTGCGGGGACTCCTCCCGGGTCCCGCTGACGTGCGCGCCGTGCAGGCTCGCCTCCGGTGGTACCTGCACCGGGGCCCGCGCCCGGCCGAGCCGGGCCCGTATTCATACCCGGAGAAGGTCGAGTACTGGTCGCTGGTCTGGGGCTCCATCGTCATGGTGGTGACCGGTGGGATCCTCATTTTCACCAATTGGGCCCTGCGGTACCTGGCCCCCTGGGTTCCCGACCTGGCCACGATGGTCCACTACTACGAGGCGATCCTGGCATGCCTGGCCATCCTGGTCTGGCATTTCTACCTGGTGGTCTTTGACCCGGAGGTCTATCCGATGAACCGGGCCTGGCTGACCGGCTTCATCCGGGGGCGGCGCCGGCCGGGGCCCCGCGGTCCGGATGCGGGGGAGCCGTGAGCGGAACCCGCCGGCTCCCGCTGGCCATCCTGCTGGCCCTGACGGTTCGCCCGCCGCCCGTGGCGGGATACGCCGGGCCGGAGGCCTGCGCCCAGTGTCATGAGGCCGAGCATGCCGCGTGGCGCCCCTCCCTGCATGCCCGGGCCTTCACGAAGGGGTTCGAGGCCGCCTGGAAGCGGCGTGGGCAGGATCCCGCCTGCCTGGCCTGCCACACCACCGGTCACGAGCGGGGCACGGCCCGGTACGCCGCGGCGGGGGTCACCTGCGAGGCATGTCACGGACCGCTGGGCGCGGGGCATCCCGCCGACGCGAAGATGCCCCTCCCGGTTTCCTCCGACATGTGCCGCACCTGCCATGTGCGGACGCACCAGGAATGGAAGGTCAGCCGGCACGGGCAGAAGGGCATCCGGTGCTTTGACTGCCACAAGGCGCACGGGCAGGGCCTGCGGGCGGGGGGCGGCGATGCGCTGTGCGGTTCCTGCCACCCCAAGCGCCAGCAGGATTTCGCCCACGCCACCCACCACCGGGCGGGGCTGACGTGCGCCACCTGCCACCTGCCGGTTCCCCCCGGGCGGGAGGATGCCATCGCGGGCACCGGCTCCGCGGGCCACGCCCTGGCCGTGGGGGCCGAGGTGTGCGCACGGTGCCACGAGGACACGGTGCACCGGAGCGCCCGCCTGCCGGGCCTGCGCGAGGAGGTGGGGGCGCTCAAGCGGCAGATGGCGGCGGCGGGCGTGTCGAACGTCTTCGAGCTCAAGGAACACGCGCAGGACCTGGAGTGGCGCAACAGCCGCCTGCGGCAGGGGCTCTGGCTCGCGGCCTCCCTGGCGGCCGTGGTGGGGTTTGCCCTGGGGTGGCTGGCCGCGTGGGTCGCGGGGCGGCGCCGGCGATGAGGCGCCGCCGGCGGCGGCTGACGCGCCGGGCGTTTGTCGCGGCGGCGGGGGGGCTGGGCGGGGCCCTGCTCCTGCCGGGCCTCCGTGAGGCCCAGGCTTCGCCCCCGCCCGGCCTGCGGGAGTCCGCCCTGTCCATGCTGGTGGACACCACCCGGTGTATCGGGTGCCGGGCGTGCGTGCGCGCCTGCGGGCGCGCCAACCGGCTGACCGCGGCGCCCGGGCCCGCCGACGACCCGGGCCCGGGTCTGCGGCAGGCGACCGCCTGGAACCGGTGGACCACCGTGAATCGGGAGGGCCCGGACGACGGACCCCCCGTGTTCGTCAAGCGCCAGTGCCTGCACTGCCTGGAGCCCGCCTGCGCCTCGGTTTGCCCGGTCGGGGCGCTCCATCAGACCGACCTGGGGCCCGTCATCTACCGGGCCGAACGGTGCATCGGGTGCCGGTACTGCATGGTGGCCTGTCCGTTTGACGTGCCGCGGTTCGAGTGGGACAACGGGCTGACGCCGGTCATCAGCAAGTGCCAGTTCTGTTTCCAGGACCGGCTCCTGCAGGGTCTCCAGCCGGCATGCGCGGAGGCCTGCCCGACGGGGGCGCTCAAGTTCGGCTCGCGCGCGGACCTGCTCTTTGAGGCCCACGCCCGCATCCACGCCCGGCCCGAACGGTACCACCCGGACGTGTATGGCGAGGATGAGGCCGGGGGCACCACCTGGCTCTACCTGTCGGCCACGCCGTTCGACCGGCTCGGGTTCCGGACGGACCTGGAGCGCGGGCCCCTGCCCTCGCTGACGTGGATGGTCATCGCGAGAATCCCCGCCGTAGCCGGGACGCTCGCCGTCCTGTTCGGACTGCTGGCGACAGGCCTCAAGCGGGAAGAGCGCGAGTCGTGACGCTGGGAGGCGGATTCATGGCCCTGGTTGCCGGCATCCTCGTGTGGGTGGTGGCCACAGCGGCGCGGGGTCCCGTCGGCCTCCGCACCCGCCTTGCGGGCCGGGCGGCCGTCGGCGCGCTCTGGCTGGTCACCGCGGGCATCGTGGTTCGCCGGTTCATAGGCGGGCTCGGCGCCGTGAGCGGCATGTCCGATCGGTTTCCTTGGGGCATCTGGATCGGGTTGGATGTGATGAGCGGGGTGGCGCTGGCCGCGGGGGGGTATGTGGTGGCGGCCACGGTGCACCTGTTCCGCATCCGCCGGTTCACGCCCATCCTCCGCCCCACCGTCCTCACGGCGTTCCTGGGATACCAGCTGGTCGCCGTTGCCCTGCTCCTCGACATCGGGCGGCCGTACCGGATCTGGCACCCCCTGGTCATGTGGCAGCACCACTCAATTATGTTCGAGGTGGCCTGGTGCGTCACCCTGTACTCCAGCGTGTTGGCGCTCGAGTTCAGTCCGGTAGTCTTTGAGCGGCTGGGCCTGGACGCCGCCGCGCGGGCGGTTCATCTCGTCACGATTCCGCTGGTGATCCTGGGGGTCATCCTGTCCACGATGCACCAGTCGTCCCTGGGATCCCTCTTCCTCATCATGCCGGGAAAGCTCTCGCCGCTGTGGTACTCACCCCTGCTTCCCGTCTTTTTCCTGCTTTCCTCCGTGGCCGTGGGGCTGGCGATGACCGTGGTCGAATCCTCGTTCTCGGGTCACGGTGCGGGCGGACGGCTGGCCGAGCCGCTCCTGCAGGAACTGGCCCGGGCCATGGGCGTCGTGCTGACGCTCTACGTCCTCCTCCGGCTGGCGGACCTCACGGTCCGCGGAGCCTGGGGGGGGCTGGGCGCGCATCCGGTCCTGGGGGCGGTTCTGCTGGCTGAACTCCTCGCCGGCGCCGCCCTGCCGGCCTGGCTCCTGGCACGGGAGTCGGTCCGCCGCGATGCACGCCGCCTGCTGGGCACGGCCCTGCTGGTGGTCGGGGGCGTCGTGCTCAATCGGGTTGGCGTCAGCTGGCTGGGATTCATTCCCTATAGCGGGCAGGTATATATTCCATCGTGGATGGAGGTGGCGGTGACGCTGACCTTCATGACCGGAGGGATCGCGATCTTCGCCGCCGCCGTCCGGTGGCTGCCGGTCTACCCCGCGGCCGTTGCCTCCGTGACATGAGAGCGCCGGGTCCGGTGTGGGCCCTCCTGGCGGGGTGGGCCCTGGTCCTGCCCGCGCCCGTTCCCGCCGATGACACCCCCGCCTGCCTGGAGTGCCATGCCGGCTCCGAGGCCGCCTCTCAGATCCCCGACTCGGTGCATGCCGGCCGAACCTGCCTGGACTGCCATGCGTCACTGGCGGGGGTGGAGATGCCCCACGCCGTGCCCGTCGCGCCGGTCGCCTGCGAGCGGTGCCATGCGGCCCAGGGCAGGCTCTACGCCGGCAGCCTGCACGGGAAAGCGGCCGCCCGGGGCGACGAGCTCGCGCCCCGCTGCGCCTCGTGCCACGGCCGGCACGACATCCGGGGCCCCCGGGACCCCCGGTCCGCGGTGTCGCCCATGCGCATCCCGTATACCTGTGGATCCTGCCACCGGGAGGGGTCGAAGGTGACGCGCCAGCGGGAGATTCACCAGGCCAACATTCTGGAAAATTACTCCGAGTCCATGCACGGCGACGGACTCCTGCGCAAGGGCCTGGCCGTGGCGGCGCAATGCGCCTCCTGCCACACCGCGCATGAAATCCTCCCGCACACCGACCCCAAATCCTCCATCAACCGGGCCAATGTGGCCCGGACCTGCATGCAATGTCACTCCATGATTGAGACCGTGCACCGGCGGATCATCAATGGCAAGCTCTGGGAGGCCGAACCCAACCGGGTGCCGGTCTGCGTGGATTGCCACCAGCCGCACAAGGCGCGCCGCGTCTTCTACGAGCAGGGGGTGGCCAACGCGGACTGCCTGACCTGCCATGCCCGGGAGGGCGTGGCGACGGCGGGGGGCCGCTCCCTGCGGGTGGCGCACGGTGCGCTGGCGGGTTCCGTGCACCAGAAGGTGGGGTGCGCCCAGTGCCATGCGGGGGTGACCCCCGGCCATGCGCGGCCATGTGACACCGAGCGCAAGCGCGTGGACTGCAGTGTGTGCCATACCACCGCGGCCGAGGATTGGAAGGTGAGTATTCACGGGAAACTCGTCCAGGGGGGCAGTCCGAACGCCCCCGGATGCACCGAGTGCCACGGCACCCACGGAATCCGGGGACGCAAGGACGACCGGTCTCCGATCTTCCCCCCCAATGTTCCGACCCTGTGCGCCGGGTGCCACCGGGAGGGCCAGCGAGCGGCGCTACGGTACCGGGGCACCGAGCACTCGATCCCCGAACACTATTCCGAGAGCATCCACGGCAAGGGCCTGCTCAAGAGCGGCCTGCTCGTCACGGCCACCTGCAGCAATTGCCACACGGCCCACCGGATTCTTCCGGCGGCGGACCCGGCCTCCAGCGTGAACCGGCGTAACGTCGCCACAACCTGCGCGCAGTGCCATCACGGGGTCTTTGAGAAGTTCGCCGCGAGCGTCCATTCGCCGCTGGTCACCCGCACCGACCGTGAACTGCCCGGGTGCAACGATTGCCACACGGCCCACACGATCAAGCGGACCGACCTCGCGGGATTCCGGCTGGAAATCATGGGCCGGTGCGGCCGCTGCCATGCCGAAACCGCCCGATCCTACTTTGAAACCTACCACGGCAAGGTCTCGCGGCTGGGGTACAGCAAGACCGCCAAGTGCCATGATTGTCACGGGTCGCACGACATCCTGCCCGTGGCCGACACCCGGTCCCACCTGAACCGGCTCAACGTGGTGGAAACCTGCCGGAAATGCCATCCGGGAGCGACCCGGAGGTTCGCGGGGTATTTCACCCATGCCACCCACCATGATCCGCGCAAGTACCCGCTCCTCTTCTGGTCATTCTGGGGGATGACGGCCCTACTGGTGGGCACGTTCACGGTGGGCGGGCTCCACACCCTCCTGTGGATTCCGCGCGCCGTCCAGATTCGCCGTGCCCGGCGAGCCTTGGAGGAGGAGGCCGGGGCGGACCCGCGTCATGTCCGGCGGTTCACGCCGCGCCAGAGCGTCATGCATGTGGCGCTGATCATGAGCTTCATCACGCTGGCGCTGACCGGGATGACGCTGAAATTCTCCTACACCCCGTGGGCGGTTGCGCTGTCCGCGTTTATGGGGGGATTCGAGAGCGCGGGGTGGATTCACCGCGTGGCCGCGCTCCTCATGTTCGCCATCTTCGGCACCCACCTCCGGGATCTCCTCGCGGTGCGGCGGGAGGCCGGGGGGTGGCGCGCCCTCCTGTCCGGGCCGGCCACCATGATGCTGACGGTCCGGGACGCCCGGGAGTTCCTGGGGACGGTCCGGTGGTTCCTGGGCCGGGGTCCCCGGCCGGCGTACGGCCGGTGGACCTACTGGGAAAAGTTCGACTATTTTGCCGTGTTCTGGGGGGTGGCCATCATCGGGTCCACCGGGCTCATGCTCTGGTTCCCCGAGACCTTCACCCGCCTCCTGCCCGGCTGGCTGATCAATGTCGCCACGATCATCCACAGCGACGAGGCGCTGCTGGCGGTGGGCTTCATCTTCACCGTGCATTTCTTCAACACGCACTTCCGCCCGGACAAGTTCCCCATGGACCTGGTCGTGTTCACGGGCCGGGTGCCGCTCGGGGAATTCCGCCATGACCGCCCGGCCGAGTACGAGGCCGTCGCCGCCGCGGGCGGACTGGCCGAACGGTTGACGGAGCCCCCCCCGCCCCTGCTGGTCCGGGCGGCGAGGATCTTCGGCTCCATCGCGCTGGCCATCGGCCTCCTGCTCGTCGTCGCCATCGCCTGGGCGATGCTCTTTGCCTACCGGTGAGGGGCAGGTGAACAGGGTGACGCCTGTCATCCATTCGTACTGGTCGGCGCCATGCCGGTTGGGGCGCACGTTCGTCTACGGTGAACGCAAGGCATAACCCGATGACACCCCTGGTCTCCGCCCTCCTCCTCCTGGCCGCTCTCCTGCCGGCGATGCCGGCTCCGGCGGTGGCCGGGGCCGCCAACCAGTGCGTGGCCTGCCACCGGACGGAGGACCTGCCGATCGCCCTGGGGCACAGTTTTGCCGAGTGGAAGGCGTCGCCCCATGGCCGGGCCGGGGTCGGGTGTGAGCGTTGTCACGGGGGCGATGCCACCGCCGGGGTGGCCGACCGGGCCCATGCCGGGATGAAGCCCGCCGCGGATCCCGAAAGCGCCGTCAGTGACCGGCGCCTCCCGCACACCTGTGGGGCGTGCCATGCCCAGGAGGAGAAGGCGTTCGAGGAGAGCGGCCATGGCAAGACGCTTGCGGCCGGGGGCAAGGGGGCCACCTGCCGCATCTGCCACGGAACGATGGCGACCTCGCTCCCGTCGCCCGCCGAGCTGGACCAGCGGTGCGCCGCCTGCCACCAGAAGCCGGTGGAGGCCCAGGCGGCCCTGGCGGTGATGACCGCGACCAAGCGGTCCCTGGTGCGCGCGCACCGGGCGGTCCGGGGTCTCCGGCGTGCCGCCGCGGCCACCCGGACCCAGCTGGCCGGGCGCGAGCACGACCTGGAGCGCAACTACACGGATCTCGTCCGGGCCTGGCACACCTTCCGGCCCAAGGAAGTCCTCACCACCAGCCGGGACCTCCTCCGGTTGGCCGAGGCCCTGACGCAGGAAGCGGCAATCCTCGAACGCCGCGCGGCACCGCCGGCGCCGAAACCCTAGGTCAGGGGGCGGGCGAGAGGAGAAGCTGGAGGATCGCCTGGGCGATGGAGTGCTGGCGGGCGATCAGGTCCAGGAATTCGGTCTTGTCAATGAAACTGACCCGGGCCGGGTCCGGTCCCACGGTGGCCGTGTGGGCGTGGGGAACGCCCGTCAGCAGTTCGCGGACGCCCAGCAGGGTGCCCGGCCCCGCTTCCGCGGGTGCGCCGCCGTTCTCGCGGGTCAACCGGATCGTGCCCGAGCAGATGTGAAAGAGCCCGTAGGAACCGTGGCCCTGATAGTACAGCGTCTGCCCCCTGGAATACGCCGACGGGGGCCAGCGCCGGCACATCGCGCGCTGGAGCCCGGGCGGGAGCGCCCGGGCGTCGCGGGCGCCCCGGCGGGGATCAGCCTTCGGCCGCCGGGGCATAGGTGGCGAGCAACTGCGGATTCTTGATCCGGACCTCGTGGGCGTCCAGTTCGATCAGTCCGCGCTGGCGGAATTCACTCAGCGTCCGGATGAGCGATTCAGCGGTCGTGCCGATCATTTCCGCCATCTCCTCGCGGGTCAGCGAGATATTCAGCCGGATGCCGCGCGGGGAGGTCTCGCCGAACTGCTGTTGCAGGGCGAGCAGGAGCGTCGCCACCCGGTGCGTGACGGGTTTCTGGACCAGGTCCAGCATGCGTTCCTCCGAGACCCGGAGCTCCTGGGCGACCTTGCGCAGGAGCCGCAGGGAAAGCGGTGGATTGCGGCGGATCAACGAGAGCACCATGGTCTTGTCGAGGAAGCAGATGACGGCCTCCTCGATCACCTCGGCGGTGGCCGAGTAGGGCTCGCCGGCCAGCAGGGCGCGGTACCCGAGCAGGTCGCCGGGTCGGGCCAGCCGGACGATCTGGATCTGGCCGTTGATGCCATGCTTGTAGATCTTGACCTTGCCGGAGGCCACGCAGAAGATCCCCATCGCGGGGTTGCCCTCGTAGAAGATGATGCTCCGCTTGCGGTAGGTATTGGCGGTGTGGGACCGGCCCAGGTCCCGCAGGTCCTCCCGGCCCAGGTCGCAGAACATCCCCTGATGGCGCACCGGACACGCCTCACAGGTCGGCTTGGCTCCCGTCATGGCATCACCTTGCCTGAAATTCTGGGCGTTTTGGCGGAAACCGGGCATGAGGCGGGGCAGATTCGCGGGATGACCGGCGTCATGACTCCGGCTGACGGCCGGTGCCAGACTGGACGTGGAAGGAAAGGGGGGAACCCACAATGGATTATCAACTTCAGCTCTGGAACGGCAAGAAACCGGAGGATGTGGCGGCGGAAGTGGCCCGGGCCATCGGCGAGGCGGCCGGCGGGCAGGACGGGCGGACCGCCCCGGCGGTCTGGGAGACCGTGCGCAGGCGGCTCCGCGAATTCGACGTGTGCGGGTATATGAAGGGATGCACCGTCGGGGCGGTTCCCGCCGTGGCGGG
>JAHFSL010000047.1 GCA_023265785.1 Candidatus Coatesiibacteriota bacterium
CGGCCTGAAGATGGGCGGGGGGACCTTTCCCGGCTGGCGGCGCGCGGAATCCGGTTCATTCGGGGCGACGCGCGCGCGCTCGTGCCCGCCGATCGGGAGGTCCGGGTTGTCACGGATCCCAACGGCCCGGTCGAGGAACGCCTTCCCTATGATGCCCTGTTGGTGGCCCTCGGCGCCGAAACCGACGCGGCGGCGGTGCCCGGTCTTCCCGCCGGGGACAACCTGTACGATGCCGCAGCCATTCCCGGCCTGCGCGACCGGCTGAAGGCCATGACCCGGGGCCGGATTGCCATCGTCATTGTGAAGCCCCCCTACAAGTGCCCGCCGGCCCCCTATGAAGCCGCCCTGCTGGTGGACCAGGCGCTCACGGACCGGAACATCCGGGCCGCGTTTGCGGTCGCCGTCTACCTGCCGGAGAAGTTGCCGATGACCGTGGCGGGACCCGCGGTTGGTGCGCAGGTCAAGGCCTTTGTGGAAGGGCGCAATATTCGCGTGGACACGGAGCGGGTGCTGGAGCGGGTGGAGCCGGGGCTGGCCGGGGCGGGCCGCCTGCATTTTGTCGGTGGTGCCAGCGCGCCCTACGATCTCCTGCTGGCCGTGCCGGCCCACCGGCCGCCAACCGCCGTCGCCGCGCTCACGGGGCCCTCGGGTTGGATTGAGGTGGATGCGACCACCCTCGCCACGGCCCATCCCGGCATCTGGGCGGTGGGCGATGTGACGGCGGTGAAACTTCCTGGCGGCGGCTTCCTGCCCAAGGCCGGGGTATTTGCGGAGGCCGAGGGCCGGGTGGTGGCCGAGCAGATTCTGGCCCGGCTGGAAGGCCGGCCCGCTAACACGATCTTTGACGGCATCGGGCACTGCTGGTTTGAGGTGGGAGGGGGGAAGGCGATGGCGGTCCGGGGTACATTCTTCGGGGATCCGGCCGGTCGGGTGGCCCTGACGGAGCCCACGGAAGCGGCGTTTCGTGACAAACAGGGGTTTGAGCGTGACCGGCTGGCGGCGTGGCTCGCCTGACCCCCGGAGAGGGTAGGATATTGAGGTTCGCAATCTTTCGTGGAGGTGGGTGACATGGCGAAGCCGGTACGGTTGGGTCTGGTGGGGGCAGGAAGTATCGCGTTGCGCAGTCCGCTGGCGCACATTTCCGTGGGGGATGTGAAGGAAGAAATCGTGTTCGGCGCGATCTGCGATCCGGTGCCGGGCCGGGCCAAGGCGGCGGCCGAGAAGTTCGGCGTCCCCCAGCACTTTGAGTCCTTCGACGAGATGGTCGCCAAGGGCGACTTCGATGTCGCCACCGTCTGCTCGCCCATCGGCGTCCACTTCGAGCAGGGCATGAAGCTCATCGCCGGTGGCAAGCACATCCACTTCAACAAGACGATGACCACCACCAGGGCCGAGGCCGACCAGATCATTGACGCGGCGGCGAAGAAGGGCGTCAAGATCGTGGCCTCGCCCGGGCAGATGCTCCGGCCCCAGAACCTGCGCACCCGCAAGCTGATCCTGGACGGCGCGATCGGCCAGTTGTCGTGGGCCGCGGTGGGCGCCGGGTTCGGCGACTACCACCAGGAGGAGGGCGTCCGGCAGGGCTCGGATGTCCTGACGAACATTGACCCCTCCTGGTACTTCCGCAAGCCCGGCGGCGGGCCGCTGTATGACATGACGGTGTACGGCCTGCACACGCTGACCGGGGTCCTCGGACCCGCCAAACGCGTGACGGCGATGTCCGGCGTCCTGGTCAAGGAACGCGACTTCAAGGGGAAGAAAGTGGCCTGCGATGCCGACGATAACACCGTCATCCTCCTGGACTTCGGCAAGATGGCCTTCGCCTATGTGCACGGGACCGCGGCGGGCATGGTGAACACCGGTGGCTGGGGCGTGCCGAATTACTACGGCACGGGCGGCTCGATCATCGGCACCACGCTGAACGGCAAGCCGTTCGACTATCCCGGCAAGGACAAGGATCCGCAGGGACACGGGATCGGCCTCCTCAAACATGCGAAGGGAAAGCACGGCGGGATGGAAGAGATGCATGTGTACGAGGACCTGATGCAGTTGGCCGACTGGGTCCGCGAGGGCATCCCGAGCATCGCCACCGCGGAACACGCTCGCCATGTGGTTGAGATCTTCGACGCGGCGTACAAGGCTGCGGCGACGGGGCAAACCCAGGCGCTGACCAGCACCTTCACGCCGGCGGCGGGGGCCTGACATGGGCGCGCGCGAACTGATCTCCACGGGCTCCAAGTGGGAGCCGCTGATCGGGTACTCCCGGGCCGTCAAGGTCGGCAACCAGGTGTTCGTGTCGGGCACGACCGGGACCGGGGCGGACGGCTCGGTGACGGGCGGCGTCTACGAGCAGACGAAGCAGGCGCTGGCCAACATCGTCTCCGCGCTCGTCAAGGCCGGGGCCAAGCCGGAGCATGTGGTCCGGACCCGGGTGTTCACCACCAAGATCGCCGAATGGGAGGCCATCGGCCGGGCCCACGGCGAGGTGTTCGGAATGATCCGGCCGGCGACCGCGATGATCGGGGTGGCCGGAATGGTGGACCCGGCCATGCTCGTTGAGATCGAGGCCCACGCGGTGATCGCGGAGTAGGATGGCGGACATCGGCGGAGCGGTACGGTGATCGAACAGCGGCTGGTGGACTTCGTTCATGCGGCGGCCGTCATGACGGTGGGCACGCGGGACGCGCGCCTGCACCCCGTGGGCGGGTACCTGATGGGAGCGCGGATGGACGGGGCTTTGGACCAGCTCACCGTCTACCTCCCCGAAGCGATGGGTGCGGCCACCGCGGCGGCGGCACGCGAGTCGAGGGTGGCGGCCGTGACCATGGGGAACCCGGAGACGCATGAGACCTACCAGTTCAAGGGCGAGGTCCTGGAGGTCCGCCCGGTGAGCCCCGACGAGGAAGCCGTCATGGGCATCTTCGGCCATAAGATGGGGGGTGCCCTGGCCCAGTTGGGTCTGCCCGTTCAGAACTGGAAACTTCCGCCCCCGCTTCCGGCGCTGGCCATTGTGATCCGCGTCAAGGACATGTACCTCCAGTCACCCGGACCGGGCGCGGGCGCCCGGATTGGGCCTTAAGGTGCGGACATGGGTGTCCTGACTCCCGCGATCAAACCCGCCCTTCAGGGCGTGGTGCCGGCCGAACTCTATACCTGTTCGCTGGACGGGACGCCCAATAACGCCGTGATTTCCCAGGTGTACTGGGTGGATGAGGACCACGTGGCGCTGTCGTTTCAGTTCTTCAACAAGACCATCCGGAATATCCGTGAGAATCCCCAGGCCTTCTGTGAGGTGATTGATCCCGGGACCGGGCGCATCTGGTGCCTGGACCTGCGCTACGAGCGCAGTGAGGACCAGGGCGAGGTTTTTGAGCGGATGGAGATGCAGTTGGAGGCGATCGCCTCCGCCATGGACCTCGTGGGCGTGTTCAAGCTGAAGGCCGCGGACATCTATCGGGTGGTGGCGGTCCGGTCCATTTCGGGATAGTCCCCGCCCGAACGGCCGCCCGCCCATGGAGGAACTCCCCCCGACCGATGCCCAGAAGGAACTGCGGGCGCAGATCCTCGACAACCAGGGGGTGATTGACCGGCTGAACGCGGACCTGGCGCGCAAGACCAACGAAGTCCGGATCATCCAGGAGGTCTCCCGGGAGATCACCTCCACGCTCAAAGTGGGGGAGATCCTGAATCTCATCCTCCAGTCCCTCGACAGTACCCTGGGCTTCCGCCACTCCATGATCCTTTTGGCCGATGAGGCCGGGGCGGTCCTGCGCGTGGCCGCGGCCCGCGGGTACGAGGAGGGCGGCATCGGGGCCACCCTGCCGGTGGGGGTGGGAACCATCGGCGTGGTCGCCAAGCGCCGCCGGATCATGCGGGTCGGGAACATGCAGGCCACCCGCACCTACGGGGCCGCCGTGCGTGGAGGCGTGGAGGCCGCGGGCGGTGCCGCCGGCCATGCCACGGCCCTGCCCGGGTTGAAGAACGGGCAGAGCCAGATTGCCATCCCGCTGGTGTCCAAGGACCAGCTGGTGGGCGTGTTCGCCGTGGAAAGTCCGGTGCCCGCGGCGTTTGACGAGGTGGACGAGGTCCTGGTCACCATCCTGGCCCACCAGGCCGCCACGGCCATTCACCACGCCCAGTTGTACGAGGCGGAGACCAACCGGTTGGAGGAGTTGCGGGTGGCCACGGAGAAACTGGAACTCCTGAACGCCAACCTGGAGACGGCCGTGGGGATCCGCACCTCGGAACTGGCGGAGGCCAACGCCCGGCAGGCCGCCACCCTCGAGCAGGTCCAGCGCGAACAGCGCCGCAGTCATGAATTGCTGGGCCGGATGGCCCCGCCCGAGGTGATCCCGCTCATGATGGAGGACGCCCTGCTGGCGCGGCGTCTCAACGCCACCATGCTCTTTACCGATCTGGAAGGGTTTACAAAATTCTCCTCGGGGATGGAGCCCGACGAGCTCTTCGCCAAGCTGAACCACTTTTTCAGCCGGGCCGGCCTCTCCATCCAGAAGTACCGGGGCTATGTGAACAAGACGAATGGCGATGCCATCATGGCGCTCTTCGGCGTGCCGTACGAACAGCCCACCCACGCCCTGGATGCGGTCCTGGCGGGGCTGGATATGCAGAGGGAGATCCAGGCGCACTTTTCCCTGCGCATGCGGATCGGGGTCAACTCGGGGCCGATCACGGCCGGCATCCTGGGTCCGCAGGACAAGAGCCTCTACGACGTCCTGGGCGATCCGGTCAATGTCGCCAGCCGGATGGAGAAGGCCTGCCCGGCGGGGTCCATTGCCATCTCCGAGGGCACGCACAAGCTGATCGAGCCATGGTTTGAGATCAAGTTCCTCGGCAAACAGCAGGTGAAGGGGAAGGGTGCGATGCCCATCTACGAGGTCACGGGCGTGAAACCCGTTGCCGCCGATCCCCGGCGCGTCGACCCGTCCAGCGCGTTCGCCCGGGGTCAGGCCGGCTGTGCCGCCGAAATCGAGGAACACAAGGTGCGCCTGGCGCAGGTGGATGTGCGGAGCATCCAGTCACGCGACGGGGCGATCAACCATAACGAGGCGGTCGCGGCCTTCGCCCTCGCCACGCTGCGCAGTCTGCGGCAGGGGGCGGGGGCGGCGGATCTGAAGGGGGTGGACGAGGCGGACCTGGTCCGGCTGGCCCTCCTGCACGACCTCGGCAAGCACGCGCTCGCCCATGACCGGCTGAACAGCACTTCCTTCACGCTGGAGGAGATCGAAAATCTGCGGCAGGACCTGGCGGCGGAAACCGTGAAGGGCCTGGGGGCGCTGGGGCTGGACCGGCTGGCTCCCGCCGTGGAGGAGCTGTACCACTTCGAGCGGGTGCGCGGCGAGGTGAAGGAGACGACGCCGCTGGTAGCGCTCATCGCGGCCCCGGACATCTTCGATGCCCTGACCGCGCCCAAGGTCTACAAGGGCAAGGGCTGGACGATCGCCGGATCGCTCGAGGAGCTGGTCCGCCTCCCGCTGAATCCTGCGGCGGCCCGGATCTTCCGTGGCTTCGTGGACCTGATGTCGCCCGAGGGGCGGCGCATCGAGTCGGGCGCCTCCGCCCCGGTGCTCTTCCGCTAGGTAAGCGGGGGAGTCCTATAGAGGACTTCCCGGCCGATCCGGATCTCGGCGGGAACCACATAGGCTTTCAGCGCTTCCAGATCCGGCTCCACGCCCAGCCCGGGGGTCGCGGGGGCCAGGATCATCCCCTCGTTGTCCGGCTCGATCCGGGTCGTGGTCATTTCCACGGCCAGCGCCTTCGCCTCGAACGGATACTCGGCCAGGTCGGCCCGCTCGATGCCGGCAAAGGGCTGGAGCGAGGCGGACAGGGCGAGATGCGAGGTGAAGGTATGATTCACATAGGTCACCGCGGCCCGGCGGGCGTAGTCGGCAACCTGCTTGGCGGTGGTGATTCCGCCGATCCGGCCGGTATCCACCTGGATGTACCCAATTGCGGCCCGGTCAATCAGGAGCCGGGCCATCTGAAAGTTGTGGCACCCCTCACCCCCGGCGAGCTTCACGGAGCCTGATTCCAGCGCCAGTTCCGCGTAGGCGTGGACGGCACCCGAGACGAACGGCTCCTCGAACCAGACCGTCCGCGTGTCAATCAGGGCGTTCAGTCGCCGCTTCGCCGCCTCGACATCCTCGCCAAACACCGTGCCGGCGTCCACCATGAGGTGGCCGCTATCCTCCAGCCCGTGGCGGGCGGCGAAGATCTGGTTCTTGTCGGCGCTGTGGGTGGTCCGGCCGAACGGCCCCCACCCGAACTTGGCCGCCCGGAACCCGGCGGCCCGGATCGCCCGGGCCTTTTCCGTGGTCGACTCGGGGGAGTCGCCGAACAGGACCGAGGCATACGGGCGTTTGGGGTAATTGCGGGTATACCCCAGCAGGGACCAGACCGGCTCGCCCCGGGCGCGGCCCAGCAGGTCCCAGAGGGCGATATCCACGCCCGAGAGCGCATGGTCGGCCTGCAGGAGGTCCAGCGACCGCTCGCGCACCCGGGCGTTGATCCGGAGAATATCTTCTGGGCCGTCCACGGTCTCGCCCAGGACCGAATCCCGGACCGGGTGGCAGGCGCTGTGCGACATGGGCGCGCACCAGGCGGCGATGGTGGGAAGGGGCGAGGCCTCGCACTCGCCCCAGCCGGTGTGCCGCCCCCCGCGCACCCGGACGAGGCAGGCATCCTGGCTCCCGTCCCCGATGTCCTCCACCTCGGGCATCGCGAGGTAGAAGAAATCAACCGAGTCGATCTTCAGTTCAGGGACTCGATGACGGATTCAAAGAGGAGGCGCCCGTCGGTGGAGCCCAGGACCTCCTCCGCGGCGCGCTCGGGGTGGGGCATCAATCCGACCACATTGCCGCGAGCGTTCATGACGCCGGCGATATTGTCCGTCGCGCCGTTGGGGTTGGACGCGGGGGTGATGTTCCCGTCCTCATCGCTGTACCGGAACACCACGCCGCCGGACTTTTTGAGGGCCTTGAGGTCGCGCGCATGGATCGTATACCGGCCCTCGCCGTGGGCGATCGGCATGCGCAGGACCTGGCCGGGGAAGCACCGGCGGGTGAAGACGGTCTCGAGGTTCTCGACCTTCAGGTGGACAAACTTGCATGCGAATTGGAGCGAGAGGTTCCGGGTCAGGACGCCGGGCAGGAGCCCGGCCTCGCACAGGACCTGAAATCCGTTGCAGATGCCGATGACCGGCTTGCCGGCCCGGGCGTGGGCGGCCACGGCCTTCATGACGGGGGAGAACCGGGCAATGGCGCCCGTGCGCAGGTAATCGCCGTGGGCGAACCCGCCGGGCACCACCACGACATCGGCGCCCTTAAGGCTCCGCGCATCGTGCCAGAGCATTCGAACGTCCTGGCCGAGCACGGTGCCGAGGACATGCTCGGCGTCGTGGTCGCAGTTGGTGCCGGGGAACACCGGCACGGCAAACCGGAGGCGCTTCATGGCTGGCATCTTACCTACTCGCCGTCCTCTTCGTCATCCTCATCTTCCTCATCGTCGTCCTCGTCGTCATCCTCATCGTCCCCATCTTTGGGTTTCTCGTCCTTGGTGTCTTCCGCTGGCGGGGCGGGCGTGGGTGCCACCCCGGGGGCGCCGTCCTCGGCCGCCAGGTCGGACGTGTCGGCGGCGGCGGTTTCTTCGGCGGTTTCCTCCGTTGCGGCGGCGGCAGGTTCTGCGCCGGCCGAGTCGGCCACCGGCGGCATACCCGTGACATCCGTGGCGGGGGCCTCGCCGGGGCTCGTCCCCGCGTACGGCCCGTGCGCGGCGGCACCCTCGAGGGAGGGCGCTTCTTGCGCGTCCAGGATTGCCTTCATCTCCTCGATCTGGGGCAGGTCGCCCAGGTCGTTCAGCCCCATGTACTGGAGGAACTCACCCGTGGTGCCATAGAGCAGGGCCGTGGACCCCTCCTTGCGGCCGGTCACCCGGACCAGTTTGCGGTCCAGCAGGGTGGCGAGCACGCCGTCCGCATTGACGCCCCGGATGGTTTCGATCTCCTGCTTGGTCAGTGGCTGGCGGTAGGCGATCAGTGCGACGGTCTCCAGCGCCGACCGCGAGAGGCGCAGGGTGAGCCGGCCCTTGAAGAGCTTCCGCACCCAGGGTTCAAAGGCGGGATGGGTCGAGAAGAGGAAGCCACCGCCGACTTCCTTGAGGGTGAAACTGCGTCCCCATTCCTCGTATTCGGTGGCCATCTCCGTCAGGGTGGCGCGCACCTCGGCGTCCGGCGCCCCGGAGAGGACCGAGCACAGCTGGGACACCATGACCGGCCGGTCGGCCGCGAACAGGACCGCCTCGAGCAGGCGCTTCATCTCGGACCGGGAGTACTTCGGGATGAGGACGGCGGGTTTTTTCGGTGCGGCAGCCCGCTTGGCGGCGGCCGCGGCCTTGGCGGCGGCGGCCTCCTTCTTCGCCTTGGCGAGGGCGCGCTTACCGAGCTTCTTGGGCTTGGGCACGATGACTTTCATGGTTCGGAGGGCAGGGTGCGTGCGACGGCCTCGATTTCGCCGAAGGTTTCCTTCTGTTCCAGCCGGATCGCCCTCTGCTTGGTCAGTTCCAGCGCCGCCATGAAGCAGACCACGGCCTCCAGCAGGGACCGTGACCCGCGCATCAACCGGGAGATGCTGACCCGGATCCGGAACCGGACCACGGCCAGCACCTCGGCGATCTTGTCCTCCAGCCGGATCTCCTCCTTGGCGACGGCCCGGATCACCGGGAAGGCGAAGTCCTGGAGTTTGCGCATGGACTTCAGGAGTTCGAACACGGACATTTCGATGAACGGCTCGCGTTCCGCCAGCACATCCAGCCGCCGTTCCATTTCTGTCGTGAGGGGACGCGGGAAGGAGGCGCGCGCGCGGTCCTCCTTGAGCGAGAGTTCATGGACGACCTCCCGCAACTTCTGCATGTCCACGAGCCGCTGGAGGAGCGTGCCGGCCTGCTCCTCGAGGGCCTGATCGGGGGACTCCTCATCGGGGGGCAGGAGGTACTTCGACTTGAGGTACATGAGGGTGGCGGCGATCACCAGGTAGGCCCCGTGGTGGGCCAGGTCCGGGTTCTCGGCCGCCTCGACAGCCGCCGTGAACTCGTCGGCGACATCGGCAAGGGCGATCGTGGAAATCTCCAGTTCGTGCTTGCGAATGAGGTAGTACAGGAGGTCGAGGGGGCCCTCGAACACGCCCAGTTTCACGGTGAAGGGGGCGTTCCGCTCGGCGGGGGATTCGGCCACCGCGGCCGTCATGCCAGCTTCATCGCCGTGCGCACCAGCTTGAGGGTGGCACCGGCCTCCTCCCGGGCCCGCCGGGCCCCGCGCTCCAGGATGCCCCCAAGTTTTGCGGGGTCCGCCAGCAGGGCCTTCCGCTTCTCATGGACCGGCCCCATGCGGTCCCAGAGGTGGCCCATCATCTCGCTCTTGCAGGCAACACAGCCGCGCTCACCGGCCCGGCACTCCCGGTCAATCCCGGCTACCGCGGCCTCGTTGAAGGTTCGGTGGAACGCCATGACCACGCAGTCATCGGGGTGGCCGGGATCGTTCTTCCGGATTTTGACCGGGTCGGTGTACATTTCCTTGACCAGCTTCTCCGCGGCCGCCCGGTCGCCTCCCAGCTCGATCGCGTTTCCATAGGACTTGCTCATCTTGCGCCGATCTGGCCCGGGGAGGCGCGGGGTCTGGGTGAGGAGGGGCTTGGGCTCGGGGAACACCTCACCGTACAAGTGGTTGAATCGGCGAACGATCTCCCGGCCCAGTTCGAGGTGGGCCACCTGGTCGTCGCCCACCGGCACCACCGTGGCCCGGTAGGCCAGGATATCGGCGGTTTGCAGGACCGGATAGCCCAGGAACCCGTACGAGGACAGGTCCTTGTCGGCCATCTGCTCTTTCTGTTCCTTATAGGTGGGCACCCGCTCGAGCCACGGCACGGGGGTGACCATGGAGAGCAGGAGGTGCAGTTCTGCGTGCTCGGGCACATCCGACTGCCGGAACATCACCACCCGGTCGGGGTCCACCCCGGCGGCGAGCATGCAGGCCGTGTTTTCCAGCACCCATTCCCTGATGTGGGAGGTGTCCTCGAAGTTGGAGGTGAGCGCGTGCCAGTCCGCGATCATGAAGAAGCATTCGTAGGACTCCTGCAGGCGGGCCCAGTTGGCGATGGCGCCCACGAGGTGGCCCACATGCAGTGGGCCCGTGGGGCGGATGCCGGACAGGACGCGATTCGCGGGGTTCGCCACTTGGGGGCCATCGTAACACGCCGTTCGACTCCTAAATCTTCTCCGAAATTGAAACCGCCAATAATGAAACCGCTAATATCAAAGGGCATGGTTGAACCCAGGGTGGCGGCGGCGATGGCGAGCGTGGCGCGGCGGGAATTCATGCCGCCTGAACTCGCCGACCTGGCCGACATGGACGATGCATTTCCCATCGGGGCGGGACAAACCATTTCCCAGCCTTCGCTGGTGGCGCGGATG
>JAHFSL010000387.1 GCA_023265785.1 Candidatus Coatesiibacteriota bacterium
CCCAGCCGGCGACAGAGCGCCTCCCACGAGACGAGCTTCTTCTTTTCCTTCTTCACCTTTTCCTTCACCCACCCCTCGACCCGGCGCTTGCCGTCAATCTTCTTTCCCAGAACGCCGCCGAGGAACCCGCCACCCAGCGGACTCCACGGAATCAGCCCCAGCCCGTACGCCTCACAGGCGGGAATCACCTCAAGCTCGATCATTCGCGCGTTGAGGTTGTAGAGGCTCTGCTCGGAGACGAGGCCCATGATCCCCCGCCGCTTCGCCGCCTCGCACCCCTGCGCAATGTGGAGCCCCGCGAAATTTGAGGAGCCCACATAGATGACCTTGCCCTCCCGCCGCAACTGGTCCATGGCCTGCCAGATTTCCTCCCAGGGCGTCTCCCGATGGACATGATGCATCTGGTAGAGGTCCAGGTAATCCGTCTTGAGCCGCCGGAGCGAATCCTCACAGCCCTTGCGGATGTGCAGGGCCGAGAGCCGGGACTGGTTGGGCCAGTCCCCCATGTCGCCGTATACCTTGGTCGCCAGGACCACCTTGTCCCGCCGCCCGCCACCCTGGGCGAACCACCGGCCGATGATCTGCTCGGTGATTCCCTCACCCTTCTTCCAGCCGTAGACATCCGCGGTGTCGAAGAAGTTGATCCCGAGCTCCAGCGCCCGGTCCATGATCCGGAAGGAGTCCGCCTCGGTCGTCTGGGGCCCGAAATTCATGGTCCCCAGACAGAACCGGGAGACCTTGAGGCCGGTGCGACCGAGGCGGGTGAACTCCATGTCCAGTCCTTACTTCCAGGCGTAGCCGAGGGCGAACTTGCCGGCCAGTCCGAACCCGCTGTAGCTTCCCTCGTAGGAGGATCCACCGAGGTCCACGGTCACGCCGCCCAGATAGAATGCGCCGCCGATGGCCAGGTCAATCAGGAAGCCGCCTTCCCAGACCCACTGCCGGCCCACGAGGACGCCTGGCGCAAACGAAATGCCGGAACCCTTGCCGGTGGATCCGAACACGTCAATTTCGATGGACTGCGAACCGACGGAGACAAACGGCTCCCAGTAGAATCCATCGGGCGCGACAGGGGAAAAGTACATCCGGTAGCCGCCCTCAACGCCAAGGAACGTCGACTTCACGAAGGTGGCATCGCTCGAGTAGTACTGGAACCCGGCGGTGATGGACGACTTCTCGTTCATCTTGTGCTCGAAATTAGCCGAAATTCCGCCGAAGATTAGCGCCAGTGGGTTGACGGACACGGCGTTGGTCTTGTCGGTCACGGGCGCGCTGTCAGCCAGCACGGGGCCGGCAACGACCGCCAGCAGGACGCCGGCGCAGGCAAGGCGGATCAGAAGACGGGAACGGCTCATGGGCACCTCCGGGAGTAGTGGGTGGATGGTTCGCTCTGGTACTCCGTCAGTGTACAGCAATCGGTGATCGGGTAACCAAGGCCGCCTTGGCCGCATGGGACAGGCGCTTCAGTGAGGCCTCTTTCCGGAGGGCGGCGCTCCGCGAAGGGGTACGCACCTTCCAGACCATCGCCACCGGTCGGCGGGACCGGGTGTATTTGGAGGCCGTGCCCGCCCGGTGCTCCTTGAGGCGGCGGGTGGGGTCCGTGGTCCAGCCCGGATACAGGCTCCCGTCACGACAGCGCAACAGGTACACCCAGAACGAGCCCGTCAGCGGCCCGCCATGACCAGCCCGAAGGCGGTTCGGGAGAGCGGCCAGGACGGCTTGCCGCCCGCAAACCGGGCCTCCCCGTCCACCGGACCCGCCCCCTCCCGGGTGGCGATCAGGTTGACCTGCCGGCCGTTGCGCCACATGGTCAGCGCCACGGTGCTGTCCCGGGCACCCTGCAGGGCGGTCCGCACCTCGCGCCACGGCTTGCCCCACATGGGCTCGCCCCCGATCGCCAGGATGACATCGTTGGCCATCACGCCGGCCTTCCACGCCGGGGACCGGTCCGCCACGGCCCGCACGGCCGGGTAGAAATTCTCCCCGTCCGGCGTCAGCACTTCCAGCGCCAGCCCGCCGATGTCCCCCGTGTCCGCCAGTTCGGTGTAGGCTGCCGCCGGCAACTGGCGCAGGACGTGCCACAAGACCACCTGGGCGTGGATGCGCGGGTCGCCGGTGCGCGAGACCCCGGCCCCCGAGCCCGCCCACACCGGCGCCATGGTCTTCCCGTCCAGCGCCACGGCCTGGATCCGACAGAGCCACGCCCCCGCCGAGGCCGGCTTGGCACCGGGACGCGGCGGCCAGCCGGGGAGCGGCGCCAATCCCGGGGCGGACGGCTGGGGCATGCCCCACGCATAGGCATCGGTGGCCGCAAGCGCCTCGGACGTCGCCGGCGGGGCGGGCGCCAGCCCGGCCGGTGTCACGTCGGGCGCGGTCACCACGAACCCCGCGGCGGATTCGGCGCGGACCGGCTCCCCCAGATCCACGCCGACGATGAAGTCCGGGTGATCCGTGACATAGACAAACTTGTAACCGTACGCCTCGAGCATGTTGCGGGCCGCATACAGGATGGCGCGGCCCAGCCGCTCCTCCTTGAGGCCCCCGGCGGGATTGACCGCGCCGAGCGGCATGACGGAGAAGGTGACGTACTTGAACGCCGAAAATTCCGGCGCCTTCGCCTCACGGATCGCCGGGGAGAACTCCAGGGCCAGCGGGGAAAGGCTGTGGGTGGTGGCGCAACCGGTCAACGTGGCGCCCGCGAGCGCCCATCGTCCCGCCCATCGCCACCCCGTCACGCGGTTATCCTAACATCCCTCCAGGAACGCCCGGCCAAGGACCAGTCCCTGCTGTTCGGTCTCGGTCTTCCCGTCGAAGTTCTCGTCCTCCAGCTCGATGGACACCGCACCGTGGTAGCCCGCGTCGGCAAGAATGGTCAGCCCCTGGGGCCAGTCAAAAACCCCGTGGCCGGGAATCGTGTAGCGCCAGGCCATCTCCCCGAATCCGTGCCCGCCACCAAAGGTGGCCGGCTGAAGATTTCCGAATTCCTGGAGCGCCTCGGGAAACAGCATGGTGTCCTTGCCGTGGACATGGCCCACCCGCGGCGCAAACTCCCGGAGAAACCGGAGGGGATCAATGCCCATCCGGATGAGGTGGGAGGGGTCAAAGTTCACCCCCATGGCCGGCGAGGGAACCGCCTTGAAGAATTCCCGGTAGCCGGCGGGGGTACAGCAGAGCGCGCCCGGTCCCGGCCAGCCCTCGATGACCAGCCGGGCTTTGGCGGCCTCCATGACGGGGGCCAGCGCGGTGAACGACTCGACCATCGCCGCGAAGTTCTCCTTGCGCGGCAGGTCGGGCTTCTCGGGAAGCATGACCACAAAGTAGTTGACGGCCCCCAGGGCGGC
>JAHFSL010000388.1 GCA_023265785.1 Candidatus Coatesiibacteriota bacterium
TTTACCAGCAGATCACGACCCACCCCCGGGTGAAGACGTTCGACCTGTCGTCCATCAAGGCCTGCCTGTCGGGCGCCGGCCCGCTGATGCAGGAAGTACAGGACCGGTTCGAGGCGCTCACCGGCGCCCGAGTGGTGGAAGGGTATGGGCTCACCGAGGCCTCGCCTGTCACGCACTGCAACCCGATTTTCGGGGTCCGCAAGCCGGGCCACATCGGGGTGCCCCTTCCCTCCACCGACGCGAAGCTGGTGGACATCGAAACGGGGATGGTGGATGTGGCCGCGGGGACCGCCGGAGAACTGTGCGTCCGGGGGCCGCAAGTCATGCAGGGGTACTGGAACCGGCCGGAGGAGACGGCGGCGGTCCTCCGCAACGGCTGGCTGCACACCGGCGATATTGCGGTTCAGGACCCCGATGGGTTCTTCCGGATCGTGGACCGCAAGAAGGAAATGATCAAGTCGGGCGGCGAGAACGTCTACCCGCGGGACATCGAGGAGGCCCTGTTCCGGCACCCGGCCGTCCGGGACGCGGGCGTCATCGGAATCCCCGATGCGCGCTACGGGGAGCTCGTGAAGGCTTTTGTCGTCCTCCGTGAGGGGGCCACGGTGACGGCGGAGGACCTGATCGCGCACTGTCGGGCGTCATTGTCGGGGTTCCAGACGCCCAAGCAAATTGAGTTCAGGCAGGAACTGCCCCGCACCCAGGTCGGCAAGCTCCTCCGTCGCGTC
Source organism: Candidatus Coatesiibacteriota bacterium (assembly GCA_023265785.1). Lineage (GTDB taxonomy): Bacteria > Oederibacteriota > CAKKQC01 > CAKKQC01 > CAKKQC01 > JAHFSL01. The sequence continues at coordinate 729 of JAHFSL010000388.1, forward strand.
CTGGCGGAGGAGGAGCGCAAGCAGGCCGGCCCCCCCGGCGGATGAACACCTCGCGGCTTGTGCTGCGCATCCCGGAGACCGCCGGTGCGGCCGCGTTCCTGGCGTTCCGCGGGGATCCGGGGGTGCTGTGTTTTGACAATCTCCCTTGCAACCCTGGATGAGTCGCGGGAGTTTACCAGTCGCCTGCGAGGAGAGATTGAACGTAGCGAGTGACGGCGCTCGCGCGCCGATCAGCCGATGGTAGGGAAGCCTTCCCGCGTTGCGGCGGCGGCGAGGCGGCGATCAAGGGTGGCGAAGGGCATGTCCTGCGGACGGTCGTGGCAGCCTTCAAGCGCCGCCGCGAGTTGAAGGCTGTCGGCGGCGGCGAGGGGATAAGACCGGAGGAGGCGCCGGGCACGGGGGCGGACCAGATGGAGGTCGGCGATCTCCGTCCAGCGGCTTTCGATGACGTCGAGGTGCAGGCGGGCCGTGTCGCGCTCCCTCACGGTGATCGCCCGTTCGCGGAGCAGCCGCTCAAGCGCGGACGCGCACTCAACACCCGTCAGGGCCCACGCCATCATGTCGGAGTCCCGCTTGAGCGCATCGCCCAGCCGCTCGGCGCCCGGTTCGCCCAGGACATGGGCAATGACGGCGGAGGAGTCCCAGAAGATCAGCGCCTGGCCTCGCGCTCCTGGACGATGATCCGTGAGCCCAGAGCCTGCTTTTTCGGCTTGGGCCGCTTCCACCACCAGGCCGGGAGGGGCTTGCCAAAGTTCGGACCGCAGCGCACGATGCCGAGCCTCTCCAGTTCGCGAATGCGGTCGGCTGCGGGGCTGGCAGCCCATGCGGGAGGGGCCAATTCGGCAACCAGAGTCGTCCGATCCATGACGCGGACCCGGCCGCCCAGTCTGACATACGACAGGTACCGGCTCAACCCATTTTTGAGCTGACTGACGGTTGCGGTCTTCATCAAGGCCATTATAGCCCTATTGGTGGAATCGAATGATGTCGCGGATCAGTGCAGGCAGGTCCGTGCGCGGGTACGATGAGGTCAGGATGAGCGAACCCAGGATCGTGATCGTGGATGGAGTCCGGACGCCGTTCCTGAAGGCGGGGACGGTGGCGCGCGAATTGCCCGCCTACGAACTGGGCCGGCAGGCGCTCGTGGCGTTGCAGGCCAGGATGAACCTTAAGCCCGACGCGGTGGACGAGGTCATTATGGGCTGTGTGGGCAACCCGGCCGAGGCGGCCAATGTGGCCCGGGTCGTCGCCCTGCGCGCCGGGATTGCCCAGTCCGTCCCGGCCCGCACCGTCTCCCGCAACTGCGCCTCGGGGATGGAGGCGATCACCTCGGCCGCCGAGAAAATCCTAGCGGAACAATCCGGCGTGGCGATCGCGGGCGGGTGCGAGTCCATGTCGCAGGCCCCCCTGCTCTTTCCCCAGCCGTACGGCTGGTGGCTGGAGTCACTCAACCGGGCGAAGACCCTGCCGGCGAAACTCGCGGCGCTCCTGAAATTCCGGCCCGCCCTGCTGAAGCCCCGAATCGGCATCCTCGAGGCATTAACGGACCCGGTGTGCGAATTGAATATGGGGCAGACGGCTGAGATCCTGGCCCGTGAATTCGGGATCAGCCGGGAGGAACAGGACCGGTTCGCGGTAGAGAGCCACCGGCGCGCCGAGGTGGCGACGAAGGAGGGCCGGCTGGCAGACGAAATCACGCCCCTGCTCATTCCCCCGAAGTACGAGGCGGTGACGGCCGACAACGGCATCCGGCCGGGTCAGTCCATGGAAGCGCTGGCAAAGCTCCGGCCGGTGTTCGATCCCAAGTGGGGAACCGTGACCGCGGGGAACGCCAGCCAGTTGACCGATGGGGCCGCCGGGCTCGTGGTGACGACCGCCGACCGGGCGCAAGCGGAGGGGTGGACCCCGCTGGGGACCCTCCGGGCCTGGGCGTACGCCGGACTGGACCCCAAGCGGATGGGGCTGGGGCCGGTGTACGCTTCGGCGAAGGTGCTGGAGCGCGCCGGTGTCGCACTCAAGGATGTGGACCTCATTGAGCTGAATGAGGCGTTCGCGGCGCAGGTTCTGGCCTGTGGCCGGGCCTTTGCCTCGGCCGGGTGGGCCAGGGAACATCTCGGACGAGAGTCGGCCATCGGCGAGCTGGATTTCGCGAAAGTCAATGTCAACGGGGGCGCCGTGGCGCTGGGCCATCCCGTGGGGGTGTCCGGCACCCGGCTGGTCCTGACCCTGCTCAAGGAGATGAAGCGGCGGGACCTCCACCTGGGGCTGGCCACCCTGTGCATCGGTGGCGGCCAGGGCGCCGCCCTCCTGCTGGAACGGCCGTGATCACCTCCACCGTCCGGGACGGGATTGCGGTGGCGGTCTTCGACACACCAGGCGAGAAGGTGAATGTGCTCTCCACCGTGTTTCTGACCGAACTCGAGGCGGAACTGGACCGGATCACCGCGGACGGAAGCGTGCGCGGGCTGGTGCTCGCCTCGGCCAAGCCGGACTGCTTCCTGGCCGGGGCGGACCTCAAGGCCATGCGCGGGCTGATGACCGCCGCCGATCCGCGCGCCGAAGGCGAGCGGATCGCGCGGGAGGGCCACCGGTTGATGGCGAAGATCGAG
>JAHFSL010000389.1 GCA_023265785.1 Candidatus Coatesiibacteriota bacterium
CATGGCCCAGGTGAAGGTGGACTTCGACACCCTGCAGAAACTGTCGATCGCGTCGCGCACCAAGTACGGGATGGGCGGCGCGGTTCAGCACGGCGCCTCCACCCTGCCCATGGAACTGTTCGATAAGTTCCCCCAGACCGGCACCACCGAGATCCACCTGGCGACGGAGTTCCAGAACATCGTCTACGAGCATCCCGATTTCCCTGCCCCGCTCAAGACCGAGATTTACGCGTGGCTCAAGAAGGAGTGCGCGAACGAGGCCAAGGCCGGCGAGTCGGACGCCCAGTTCTACTACAAGACCCGCAAGAAGGCCCTGGGCCCGTTCAAGGACCGGCTGTGGGGCCTGCCTGACGCCATCCGTGACTCGCTCACGAACGCGCTGGCGGAGAAGGTGGACCAGCTCTTCAAGAAGCTGAACATCGGCGGCACGGGTCCCAAGATCAAGCCCTTCGTGAAGCTCTCCGAGACGCCCGTGCCCCAGCCGGGCAGTGCGGCCGCGGCGGCCGCCGAGCACTTCGAGGGCGACGACTGAAAAGCCGCCGGGACGCACTTCGGTACGTCCCGCTCCTGCTTCTGGCGGGATGCCTGCCGAACAATCCCTACCGGTCGGGGGAAGCCGGGAAGAACTGGTACCACACCTCGTTCACCGAGCCGCCCAAGACACTGGACCCGGCCATCGCGTACTCCTCCGATGAGTACGATCTGCTGGGCCTGGTGGATGAGCCGCCGCTCAAGTACCACTACCTCAAGCGCCCCTATACCCTGATCCCCGCCACGACCACTTCGGTGCCGCATGGCCGGGTGGTCGGCGCGAACACCGCCTACGAAATCACCCTCCGGCCGGGCATCCGGTACGCGCCGCACCCCTGTTTTGCGAGAGAGTCATGGGCCGAAGACCCATCCGGCTACCGGCAGGTGGGTGATTTTCGCCACACCGGAACCCGGGAGTTGCGGGCCGACGACTACGCGCTGGCGATCCGCCGGCTGGCCGATCCCACCCTGCAACCCGGCTGTCCGATCCTTCCCATCATGGCCGGGTACATCGTCGGGCTGGAAGGCTTCGCCGCCGCCCTGTCCAAGGACCTTGCCGCGGAGCGCGCCCGCCGGAAAGCGCTGGGCGGGCCGCTCTATGCGGCCGAGCGCGATGAGCGGGACCATCCCATCCTCCTCGACCTGATAAAGCACCCCCTCCCCGGCGTTGTGGTCACGGGCCCCCGGTCGTTCCGCCTCACCATCAAGGGCCGGTATCCCCAGATCCTGTACTGGCTGGCGATGCCCTTCTTCGCGCCCGTCCCGGCGGAGGCCCTGGCCTTCTACGGCCGGGGCCCGTTGGTGCGCCGGAACCTCACGCTGGCGCGATTCCCGGTCGGCACCGGGCCATTTCGCATGGAAACCTACGAGCCCGACCACCTGATCACCCTGGTCCGGAACGAGAACTGGCATGGCGCAACCTACCCCATGGAAGGAGAACCGGGTGACCGCGAACGCGGCCTGTTGCAGGATGCCGGCGCCCCGGTCCCGTTTGTGGACCGGATCGTCAAGACGCTGGAGAAGGAGTCCATCCCCCGCTGGATCAAGTTCCAGCAGGGCTACTACGACGGCTCCGGCGTCCCCTCCGAGGCCTTCGACCAGGCCGCCCAGTTCTCGCCCCAGGGCGCGGTGGAGATGTCGTCCCGGTTCAAGGACCTCGGGTTCCGGTTGGAAACGGAGGTGGAACTGGCCACCTTCTACTTTGCGTTCAACATGCTCGATGACACCGTCGGCGGGTATTCCGATGCCCACCGCAGGCTCCGCCAGGCCATCGCCATCGCCGTGGACACCGAGGAACGCATCCAGATCTTCGCCAACGGGCTGGGCGTCGCGGCGCAGGGCTTCCTGCCGCCCGGGATGTTCGGCCACGAGGACGGACCGGCGGGCGTGGACCAGGCCGTCTATGCGTGGGACGCCCGGGCGCGGGCGCCCAGGCGGCGGAGCCTCACGGAGGCCAGGAAACTCCTCGCTGCCGCCGGCTACCCCGGCGGGCGCGGGCATGACGGACGGCCGCTGGAGATCCGGTTCGACAACGCCTGGAATGACCCCGAGCACATGCCGGTGATCCGCTGGCTGACACAGAAAATCGAGGCGCTGGGCCTGCGCGTGCGCAACGAGTCCACCGACTACAACCGGTTCCAGGAGAAGGCATCCGCCGGGAACTTCCAGATGCTCGCCTGGGGGTGGCTGGCCGACTATCCCGATCCCGAGAACTTCATGTTCCTGATGTACGGGCCCAACGGGAAGGCCAAACACCAGGGCGAAAATGTCGCCAATTACGACTCCGCGGAGTTCAATTCCCTCTTCAAGCAGTTCGAGACCATGGAGAACTCCCCGGCCCGGCTGGCGCTGATCCGGAAGGCCAATGGCATCCTCCGCAACGACGCCCCGCTGATCTGGGGCCTGCATCCGGTCAGTATCGGGCTGTACCACGCGTGGGTGGCCAACGTGAAGGCGCACGCCGTCGCCCATGACTCCCTCGCGTACATCCGGCTTGATCCGGGGGCCCGCGACGCCTTCCGGCTGGCCCACAACCGGCCCGTGACCTGGCCGCTGGTGCTGGGCGCCCTCGCGACCATCGCGATCGCCATTCCCTCGGTCGCGTCCCTGCGGCGCCGCCGGGAGCGGCGGGCCTGATGGGCGCGTATCTCACCCGCCGGGTCCTCTTTGCCATCCCGATTCTCATCGGGGTGAATGCGCTGACCTTTGCGCTTTTCTTCGTGGTCAACCCGCCGGAACGGATGGCCCGGCACATCCTGGGCGAAAAGCGCGTGACACCCCAGCAGGTCCAGGCCTGGCTTCACGACCACGACTATGACCTGCCCCTCTTCGTGAATGTCCGTGAACGGGGGCCCGCGATCCTGACCCGGACCCTCTTCTGGCACAAGTCGGTTTCCCTGTTCTGGTTTGAATTCGGGGTGTCCGACCGGAACCACATTCCCATCGGCGAGGAAATTGGCCGGCGGATGTGGCCCAGCCTGGCCATCTCGGTCCCCATGTTCATGCTGGAACTCCTGGCGTACATCACGGGGGCCATGCTCGTCGCCTGGGCGCGGGGGACGGCGTTTGACACGGTCGCGCTCGTGACCTGCGTGGTGCTCATGTCCATTTCGACCCTGTTCTACATCGTGGGCGGCCAGTGGTTCCTCTCGAAAACCCTGCACCTGTTCCCCATTTCCGGCTACGATCCCGGCTGGCACGCGTTCAAGTTCGCGGTCCTGCCGGTTTTGATCGGGCTGGCCGCCGGGCTGGGCGCCTCGATCCGGTTCTACCGCACCATCTTCCTCGAGGAGCTGGGACGGGACTA
>JAHFSL010000390.1 GCA_023265785.1 Candidatus Coatesiibacteriota bacterium
GCCGGCGATGGCCGCCGCCACCCGGGCCGCCCGCGCCATGGCCTTCACGTCATGGACCCGCAGGATGGCCGCCCCGCCCGCCACCGCCAGCGCCACCGCGGCGGCCGTGCCGGCCGCGCGCTCGGCGGGCGGCAGGCCGCCCAACACCTGGCCGATGAACGCCTTGCGCGACGGCCCCACCAGGAGCGGCCGGCCCAGCGCCGAAAATTCCGGCAGGCGGCGGAGGATTTCCAGGTTGTGGGCAGCCGTCTTCCCGAACCCGATGCCGGGGTCGTAGACGATGGCCTCCGCCGAAATGCCCGCCGCGGCGGCCGCCGCGCCGCGCTCCCGGAGAAATCCGATGACCTCGGTCACCACCTCCGCATAGGCAGGCTCCTTCTGCATCGTCCGCGGCTCCCCCTGCATGTGCATCAGGACGAGCCCCGCCCCGGCCCGGGCCACCACCCCGCCCAGCGCGGGATCGGCCCGCAGGGCCGAAACATCATTGACGATGGCGGCACCGGCGGCGAGGGCGGCCTCCGCCACCGCCGCCTTCCGGGTGTCCACCGAGACGCAAGCCCCGGCCTCCCGGACCAGCCGTTCGATCACGGGGATCACCCGCTGCAGTTCCTCGGCCACCGGCACCGGCTTGGCCCCCGGCCGGGTGGACTCTCCCCCGACATCCAACAGGTCGGCGCCCTCCTCCAGCAAGCGCTTGCCCTGCGCCACCGCGGCGTCCGCGTCCAGGAACCGTCCCCCGTCCGAAAACGAGTCCGGGGTCACATTGACGATCCCCATGATCAGCGGCACCCCGCCCAGATCCAGGGTGCGCCCCCTGATCGTCCACCGGGTTCGGTCGGAGGAGGGCATGGCTCCCTAGTCTACCCGTCCCGCGTCCCGGCCCAATCCACTCCATCCTGCCGGATAGCCTAGACTGCATTTATAAGATTGGACTTTAAATCGGCAGGGTGAGAGAATCAGCCCATGGCGTGGCTTCCGCGCACCCTGGAAACGACCCTGCACCGGGTCCTGCGAACCTTTCCCGCGCTGGTCGTCACAGGCCCCCGTCAGTCCGGCAAGACCTCCCTGCTCCGCCGCATCGGACGGAGCACGCACGCCTTCGTGTCCCTGGAGGATACGGACCGCCGCCAACTGGCCGCCGCCGACCCGCGCCGATTCCTTCGCGACCACCCGCCGCCGCTCATTGTGGATGAGATCCAGTATGCGCCGGATCTCCTGTCGTATATCAAGACCGCCATTGACCAGGATCGCAAACCGGGGCGCTGGCTGATGAGCGGCTCCCAGCCGTTCGCGGTCATGCGGGGCGTGACCCAGTCCCTGGCGGGGCGGGTGGCTGTGCTCGAACTGCTCCTGCTTTCCTGCAACGAGGCCGCCGGGTCCCCCCACGGGGACTGGACCATCGGCGATCTGCTGGCCCGGCTCCAGGAGTCGGAGGGCCATCTTCGGCGAATCCGTGGTCATCAGGCTCCAAACCTGGCCAACTGGCTGGTCCGGGGGGGATATCCCGAGCCGCGCGCCAACCGTTCCATCGATCACCGTCAGTGGTGCGCCAGCTATGTCAGAACCTACGTGGAGCGCGATGTACGGACCCTGCTCCGGGTCGGGGACCTCAATGACTTCGAGCGATTCCTGCGCCTGTGCGCCGCCCGGACCGGGCAGATTCTGAACCTCTCGGATCTCGCTCGGGAAACCGGGATCAGCGTGCCAACCGCCCGGTCCTGGCTGTCCGTCCTGGAGGCCTCCTACACCGTCTTCCTGCTTCAACCTTATTTCCGGAACATCGGCAAACGGCTCATCAAGGCTCCCAAGTTGTATTTCATCGATACCGCGCTGGCCACCTACCTGACCGGCCTCGACGAGGAGCGCACCGCGCTTCGCGGGCCGACCGCCGGAGCGCTTGTTGAGACCGCGATTGTGGGAGGCTGGCGCAAGGCCTTCGTCCACCGGGGCGAGACGCCCCGCATGTACTACTGGCGCACCCGCGATGGGCTTGAAATTGACCTGCTCATTGAGCACGCCGGCCAGCTCCACCCGATCGAAATCAAGGCCACCTCCACGGTGACCCCGGGGCATGCCGCCAGCCTCCTGCGCTGGCTGGCGGAGATGGGCGACAGGACCCGGCGGGGCGTCGTGTTCGCCGACATCCCCGCACCGGTCTCACTTCACGAGCGCGTCCAGGCCGTGCCCTGGCATTGGATCTGACCGGACCGGACTAGGCGCCGGCGGGGCGGGAAGGGGCGGCGGCGGACCGAGTGGCGGTGGCCACGGACGCGCCGCCGCCGCCCCGCAGGAGGCGGTCCACCTCGTCGCCATCCAGGACCTCGCGCTCCAGCAGGTTCTTGGCCAGCCGGGTCAGCCGGTCGCGGTTCTTGCGGAGCAGGCCCAGCGCGCGCCCGTAGGAGGTCGCGATGATCTTCTGGACCTCCTGGTCAATCCGCTCGGCGGTCTCCTCGCTGTAGTTGCGCTCGCGCACGAAGTCACGGCCCAGGAAGATCTCCCGGTCCTTTCTCCCGAATGTCCTGGGACCCAGCAGGCCGTTCATGCCGAACTCGCAGACCATCCGGTGCGCCAGGGTGGTGGCCCGCTCCAGGTCGTTGGCGGCGCCCGTGGTGATGTCTTTCAGCATGAGCTCCTCGGCGGCGCGGCCACCCAGGAGCATCGTGATGTCGTTCAAAAATTCCTTCTGTGAGCGGTTGTACCGGTCCTCGGTGGGCAGTGACGCCGTGATCCCCAGCGCGTGGCCGCGCGGGATGATCGTCACCTTGTGCAGGGGGTCGGAGCCCGGGGTGAGCCAGGACACCAGCGCGTGGCCGCCCTCGTGGTAGGCGGTGATCTTCTTTTCCTTGTCGCTGATGACCCGGCTGGTCCGGGCGGGGCCCATCAGGACCTTGTCCTTGGCCTCCTCCAGGTCATTCATTTCCACGAACTTCTTGTTGTGGCGCGCCGCGAGCAGGGCGGCCTCGTTCACCAGGTTCGCCAGGTCGGCGCCCGAGAACCCGGGCGTGCCGCGCGCGACCTTCTTGAGGTCCACATCCGCGCCCATCGGGATGTTGCGGACATGGACCTTGAGAATCCCCTCGCGGCCGATGATGTCGGGGTTGTCCACGATGACATGCCGGTCGAACCGGCCCGGCCGGAGGAGGGCGGGGTCCAGCACATCCGGCCGGTTGGTCGCGGCCATGATGATGACGCCCCGGTTCGTGTCGAACCCGTCCATCTCGACCAGCATCGCGTTAAGCGTCTGCTCGCGCTCGTCGTGGCCGCCGCCCAGCCCGGCGCCGCGGTGCCGGCCGACCGCGTCAATCTCGTCCACGAAGATGATACACGGCGCGTTCTT
>JAHFSL010000048.1:0-3568 GCA_023265785.1 Candidatus Coatesiibacteriota bacterium
CCGGCGCCACGACGAGGCCGGAAACTTTTCCAAGAAACAGGCGGTAGGGCGGCGGGCGGTTGCCCGGAAGGCGGTCGAGGGCGGCGGCCAGCAGCGCGGCCGCGAGCGCCGCGGCGAGCCCGGCACCGGCCAGCCGGGCCAGGAACGCGCGGCGCGCGGGATGCTGCCATGCCGTTCCGGCCGCCGCCACCCCCAGCGCGAGAAACACGGATCGCTGTTGGCCGAGCACGGCCACGGCCAGCAGGACCCCCGCCCCGACGATCCGGGCGACGCGCGCTCCGGCGCGTGCCTCGTCCGACACGATCAGCGCCAGTGCGGCGATGCCGAGGAAGCAGGCCTCCACCCCGTGGAGATACCGTCCGATCCCGGCCGTGTAGCCCGGGAGCTCCGGGAAAATGTCCGTGCCGGTGAGGGCCGCGTGCACGCCCTTGGCCGCCAGGATCCACGCGCCCGCCGCGAACGAGCGGCGGAGGAGGCGGGCCCCGCCCGGCAGGCTGGCCAGCCAGCAGGCCACGGGAATCCAAAAGGCATAGGTATTGAGGGCCAGGTCGCGGAGGCTCCGCACCGGCTCGCCGGCGAGGACGCCGCGGCCCGCGCACACCAGGCCCCAGCCCAGCCACGCCGCGCCGGGCCAGACGAGGGATGCCATGGTCCGTCGGCCCGCGCCCGTCATCCAGCGACGGCCGGCGGTCACGAGGAGGAGGAGCAGGCCCAGGGCGGCGTCAAGCGGGTACAACGGAACCGGCCGGGCGAGGAGCTTGAGATGGGAGAATTCCCGCGGCGCCACCGTCACGGCCATCGTGACGGCCGCGGCGAGCCACACCGCGGCCGCGGGGGCACCATCGGCCGGGGAGACCCCCGCCCGGGAGGCGGGACCGTGGCGCCTCAAACCCCTCCCTCCAGCCGTCGGCGGGAGAAAAGCAGGTCCACGTAGCCGTGGGCGGCGGCGAGCGCGGGCAGGTCCGCTTCGGCCACCGGCCTGAGGGGTCCGCGCCGGCGGAGGGGATGGGCACGATATCCCCGGTCACGGAAGAACGCCGGAAGCACCCCGGGATCATGGCCCTGGTCATGCAGGTCCGCCGGGGAGAATTCCACCGCGATGACGGCGGCGGGGTGGGCGGCCAGGGAGGCGGTCATCCCCTCGCACACGGCCGGCTCGTAGCCCTGGACGTCAATCTTGATGAACGCGACCGGTCCGGGCGCGGCCTGGGCGGCCCGGAAGGCATCGAGCGAGGTGAGGGGCACCTCGGTCACCGTCCGGGCCTCCCGGCCGGTTCGGGCCAGATGCGCGCTGAAGACCCGGTGGTCGCCCTGGTGGGCTTCGTTGCGCCAGAACGGCACCCGGCCCGGCGCGGCGCCGACGGCGGACCGCACGGCCTCCACCCGCGGCGCCAGCCCGCGCCGTTGGAGAAGGTCCGTGAGCACCGCGAAATTAGTTTCGTCTGGCTCGAAGGCCACCACACGCGCACCGGGGTCGGCGGCCGCGGCGAAGAGGGTTGTGGTGTATCCGACATTTGCGCCGATGTCGAAGATGTCGCCCCCCCGGAACAGGTCGGGCCGGTTGGCGACCAGCGCGGCGAACGGATCTTCCAGGTGCCGCTTGTAGGCAAAATACGCCGGCAGGAACACGCGCCGGTACCGCGCGGACTCCGGCGGGAACAGCCGGGTGAGTCCGCCCGCCGCGGCCACGACCCGATGGACCAGCCAGCGGCGCGGGTTCACCGGCGGCCCACCGGCGCCAGGAGCCTGACCGGCCCGAACGTGCGGACGGGCCGGTAGGAGTGTCCCCCCGAAACCACCTGCCGCGGCCCGGCCGGGGAGAGCGCGACGACGAGGCACGGGTGCACCCCGTGCCAGCCGGGTCGGTCGGCGAGGATCGCCGAGGCGTTGGTGACTCCCACATGCCGGATCCGGATCCGGCCCGCGGCCGGCTCCCCCAGCAGGTTCCAAAGCGGGTACTCCCAATCGTCCGCTCCGCTGAACCGGGCGACGAGCCCGACCTCCCGGCAGGCATCCGCGGCGATGGCACGGGCTACGGCGGCGTAGGGCGCCTGAAGGTCGGGGCGCTTCCAGAACATGAGGGACACCCGGTCGGTGTTGAAAATGTTCCGGCGCGCCAGGAGCGGCCGGGTCCGGTTGGCCACGAGCCATGGCAGGGCGGCGACCAGCAGCGTCAGGGCCAGCGCCCGGCCCGCCCGCGCCGGGAACCACCGGGTCCAGAGAACGGCGGCCGGCGCCGCCGCCAGCACGAACCAGGGCAGGTGGAGCCGGCTGTTCCACGGCTGCCATTTGATGAGGAGGCAGAACAGGCCCCCGCCCGCGGCCAGCATCCACGCGTACGCGCGCACCGCGCCGGTCCCGCCGCGGTCGCGCCGGATCACGAGGCCTGCCAGGCAGGCCATGAAGAGCAGGGCGTGCAGCGGATTCCCGGCGTAATCCTCATCCAGGCACGGTCCGGCCACCGCGTACGGAGCGCCCTCCAGGGTGGTCCGCGGGTCGTTGGCATCCAGCCCGATCAGGGCGTGCGCCGCGATCACGAACCGGGTCACGGCGCGGTTGAGCCGTCCCACGGGCGTCAGCGCGTGCAGGCTGGCATTGCGCACCAAGTTGGACAGCACGGCCGCAGGATTGAACCAGCCGTTGCGCGCCTCGTACCGCCCCGACTCGTCGCCATGCGGCGCGAAGGGCGAATCGAACAGCGCAAGGTTCCGTGAGGTGTGGCCCAGGTTCACCAGGATGGCGGCGGACAGCCCCGCCGTCAGCACGCGCTGGAGCCGGGCAGGCCGGCCGCGCCGCAGGGCGCCCGCGCCGTACCACGCCAGGAATGGCGCGCCCCACACCAGCGCGGTGGCCTTCGTCAGGACCGCCAGCCCCCACGCGGTGCCGGCGAGTAGCCAGCCGGAGGCATCGGGCCTGCTTCCGGCCGCCGTCCGGGCGCGCAGGGCGAAGTGGGCGGTCGCCACCAGCCAGAGGGTCACGACCGCGTCAGTCTGGGTGCTCGACGCCTGCAGGATGCCCATGGGCAGGGTGGCGGCGATGGCCGCCGCCAGCCCCTGCGCGGCGGGGCCGCCGCCCAGATCGCCCGCCACCAGCGAAATTCCCGCGATGCTTCCGGCGAAGCCGAGCCATTGCACGAGGTTGGCCGGCCAGTCCGAGCCGGCCAGCAGGGTCAAATGGAGGATTGCGAATTCGGCCCACGGGGCGTGATGCAGTTGCCGGTCGGTGTGGGTGGGGAAATGGGCGACGCTCCGCTCCTGGATCCAGGTGGCCACCCGCGCGAGATGGTAGGTCATCGCATCCCACGAGTTGGGGGGCGCCATGACCGCGATGACCAGCGTCACCAGTCCAACAGACGCCACGCCCGCGAGACTGGCCCACCCGAACCGGGACCACGGAACAACGCGGCGCGTCCCTCCGGGGCGGTTCGGCTTCCACGGTGCCAGGGCCAGAAGGGTGCAGGCCGCCAACCAGCCCCAGAGCACCGCACCGCGCGTCACGTACGAACCGAGACTCAGCAGTTCCGTCAGGGCGGTGAGTCCGGCCCCCCACAGGACGGCCGCCGTCAGCA
>JAHFSL010000048.1:3578-7149 GCA_023265785.1 Candidatus Coatesiibacteriota bacterium
GGCCTCCCGGAGGGGCGTGCCTGTCCAGGCCAGCCGATGCGTCAGGAGCGCCAGGGCAAGGAAGGGAAGCAGGACCGCAATATTCGGCATCCCTTTAGGCCCGGCGGAGGCGCAAGGAAGAAGCCAGGGTGGAGAGCGCCGCCCGATCCCCGGCGGCCAGTCCGACCGTCCAGACCAGGACGGCATACGCGGCCATTGTGGCAGGGAGGAGGACCAGGACAGGCACCCCCGCGAGGGCGGCGGGCGACCCGGCTCCCGGCCAGGCCACGAGCGCCAGGATCACCACCGCGGGCGCGGCCAGTCCCGCACCCGGCCAGCGCACCCCGTGCCGCCACAGCCGCCGCGCGAACACCGTGTTGATCAGCAGGCTGGTCGCCCCCAGCGCCCAACCCGCGCCTGCGGCGCCGCCCCAGGCCGCACCCGCGGTCGTCGCGGCCAGCGAGAGTATCGCGCACGCGGCCATGGATCGCCCCACGAACGCCTCCTCGTTGACGGCCATCAGGGTGAAGACCGCGGTGTGGTACAGCCCGAATCCGGCGAAGTGCAGAACCAGGATTCGCAGGACCGGTCCCGCGGGCGCGTAGGAGGAGCCGTACAGTGCCTGCACCAGCCGATCTCCCCACAGGAGCACCGCAAGGGAAAATGCGAACATGAGGTGCGATCCGATCGCCAGACCGGCACGCACCAGCGCAAGGAACCGCCGGGGCCCCGCGCCCCGCGCCACCACGAGCGGCCCGATGAGGCTCCCGCAGAAGGCCGCGGAAACCATCGCGGGGACCATGACGATCTTATAGGCGGCCTGGAACACGCCGGTCGCGGCCGCGGTGGACCAGGACATCAGGAGGATGGTGGCTCCCTGGATGATAAGCCGGTCACACAGCAAGAAGATCCCCAGCGGGAAACTTTTCCGAAGGTCAGCGTGCGCCGCCACCAGGGTGAACGGGCCCGCGCCACGGGTGGCCCCTAGCCCGCGGGCCAGCGCGAGTCCCGCGCCGAGTGACACAATCCGGCACCCCGCGTAGGCCAGCGCCACGGCCTCGAGCCCCCCCCCGGACCGCAGGGCGCCGAATCCCGTCATGAGCAGCAGAACGCGGTCCAATCCCAGGACCAGGGGTTCCAGATAGGCTCGGCGCAGGCCCCGAAAGGCGAAACAGATGAAGACCGAGATGCTACGAAGCGTTTCGCCGGCAAGAACGAGGAGAAGAATTCGCGCATGGTCCCGAACCGAGGGAAGGATCCATGAAGCCAGAACGAACGGGGGTAGGATGACGGCCAACAGAATCACTTTGAGGCGGAAGGCGCGGGCATAGGCGGCCTCCCAGTGGGTCCCGCTGGCCGCCACCAATTTTCCAACGTAGAGAGTGAGCCCGCCGTCAGCCACCATCGTCAAAACCGCCGACCACGCGAGAGCGAAATTGAGGACACCGAACCCGTCGGGCCCCAATCCCCGGGCCAGAAGGATGGCGAGGAGGAAGCTCATGGCGATCTCGAACCCGCTGTTGGCGAGCAGTGACAGTGACCCGCTGACCGACCCGCGCGCCTCCCGGTCCGTAGGTCGCCGTGGGCCGCGCGCGCGGCAGGGGCCGGTCATGGAGGGCATTATAGGCCGCCCCGGTGGCGCCCCCCGATCAGGTGCGGCGGACGAGCTCGATCTCGACGAAGCTGGCCAGCGGCGGCGCGAGGCGGGCGAGCCAGTGGTCGAGGGCGGCCGCGGCACCGAACGCCCGACCCGGCAGGAGTGACCACCGCTTAAGGCCGCCGGCCAGCCAGTACGTGAGGGGGAACACCGGCCGCCAGACGTCGAGCGCCAGCCCGGGGATCACTATCGCGAGTCGATGGCGGTCGCGCCGGAAGACGATCCAGGCCAGCGCGCCATTGGCGCCGGAGAGCGGGCCGGTCGAGGGGAAGGCCCATTCCGCGGCGCGCGGATGGTACGGTTCGTGGTGGCCCCAGCGCAGGATGGGCCGGCTGATCCACCCGGGATGCTGGTCAAATATCACCACGCGACCTCCCGGGATCAGGCACCGCTGGGCCTCGCGCAGGAAACGCTCCGCGTCGGGAAGATGGTGGAACACATTCATCATCAGGATGGCGCGCAGGCTCGCGTCAGGAAACGGCAAATGTGCGGCGTCCACCACGCGGTCCACGCCGTCGTACGGGATGAGGTCGGACGTCACGGCGTCGGGAAGGATCTCCTTCAGGAACCCCGCACCCGACCCGAGTTCGAGCACCGTGCCGCCCGGCGGGCACGCGGCCACCCGCGCCGCAAACCACGCGTAGACCGCCGCGTAGAATTGACGGAGCGCGGGCTTGCCCTGAATCAGGGCGCGCAGGCTCCCGGCCCGGGCGGGGTGGTCGCGGTGGGTCACGGGCTGCGACCGGGGCTGATGCGCCGCAGGCCGGTCAGGGTCATCCGGAGCAATTGCCAGCCGTGCCGGAACCGGCTGATGTTCGTCTCGCCATAGGTCCGGGCGCGGTAGGCCACCGGGAGATCCACCGTGCCCAGCCCCAGGACTGCGGCAGGGAACAGGAGTTCGAAATCCCCGAACGGGTCGAAATCCCCGAAATCGTCCCGCCACGCGGTGATCCGCCGGTAGTCGTGCCGGGCGATGAGCTTGGTGCCACACAGCGTGTCGCCCAGCCGGACATCGAGCACATGACTCAATGCCTTGGCAAAGAAGATGTTGGCCAGCCGGTTGAGCGGCCGCATGGCCTCGCCCTCCATGGGATAGACGAGGCGGCTGCCGTTGATGAAGTCCGCGAGCCCGGTCCGGTAGGCGTCATAGAAGCGGCCGAGCATCTCCGGAGGCATGGTGAGATCGGCATCCAGGATCGTCAGGAGGTCCCCGGTGGCCTCCCTGAATCCCAGACGCACGGCGTCATTCTTACCGCGTCCGGACTGGCGAAGGGCTCGAATCGTGAACCCCCTGGCGGACGCCGGCTCCGCCGCGACGCGTTGGATCTCCTCCCAGGTGCCGTCCGAGGAGCCGCCCTCGACGAACAGGACCTCCAGCCGGCAGCCCGCCGGGACGGGCATGCGCGCCACGGCAGCCGCGATGTTTCCGCGCTCGTTACGGGCGGGCACGACGACGGTCAGGCTGGGCGGCGCCGCGTCCCCAAGTCGGGGCCGCAGGGTGATCACCGAGCTGTACGCGGCCCAGCGAACGAGGGGCACCGCGGCGAGGGCGCGATTCAGCAGCGTGCCCAGCCCGAGGAGGCGGAACGGAAAATATGCGGCAGGCCGCACGCGGACGACTTGGAACCCGGACAGCGAGGCGAGGTGGCCCAGGTCGGTGTGGGTCAGGAAGGTGAGCGGGGTCTCGCCGGCGCGCCAGCCCAGCCGGTTGGCCGTCCGGTACAGCCACGACCAGTAGGGATTGTAGGAGACGGCGACGACCCGGCTCGTGCGGGCCAGCCGCGGGAGGAGGGCGGCAAGAAAACCCTGAATGTCGAGGTGGTGGTTGAACACGCCGTTCAGCAGGAGGATGGTCCGGCGGTCGCGCTCGCTCGTGAGATCGGGCACGGGCGCGTCCGGGGCCAGACGCTCACGGGCCGGGCAGTCAATGGTGTC
>JAHFSL010000048.1:7159-10446 GCA_023265785.1 Candidatus Coatesiibacteriota bacterium
GGACGAGCCGGTCGTAGTAGCGGCTCATGGCCGAGATCTCCGCGGCGATCAGCCCGTAG
This sequence comes from Candidatus Coatesiibacteriota bacterium, assembly GCA_023265785.1. Classification (GTDB taxonomy): domain Bacteria; phylum Oederibacteriota; class CAKKQC01; order CAKKQC01; family CAKKQC01; genus JAHFSL01. The sequence goes on from JAHFSL010000048.1 coordinate 7,219, forward strand.
AGGGTACGCTTCCAGCCGGGTTCGTGGGCGGGCATGGTCATCGGGCGCGGCTCCTACTTGATGAAGAGGTGCTCGATCGACGTGTATCCAACCGCGCGGGCAATTTGTCGGACTTCGCTGACATCGCGGGCTCCCCGTATGATCCAGGCGGACACGGGCTCGTCTACCCGCCGGACGCTTGCGCGCCAGGGGCCGCGCGGGCGCGTCGGCCCCGTGGGCCAGGCGCGTTCCAGGTCGGCCAGGATGATCAAGGTGCGGGGCGAATCCGCCAGGGTCCTCCCGAGGAGTTCCCGGACTTGGGGGCCCGGGGTCAGGCAGTCCAGCGAGTCCGTCACGGTGAAGTCCCCGCGGAACGGCCGGCCGATCCGGGTCAGGTACATCCGGTAGATATCGTCCGCCCAGCAGTGGTTGTGGATGACCAGCAGGGGAGCGCCCCGGGCCTTGAGCTCCCCGGCGATCCGAAAGTAGGGTGAAAAGTTCCGCGGCACCGGCCGCAGGGCCAGGGCATCGGGAACCAGGGCGGCCAAATGACCCGGAGCGCCAAACCCGGCGAGGAGGGCGACGGTCGCCAGTCCGGCTGCGGCCCGCCCGTTCAGCGCGCCTCGGCTGATTCGGAGCGCGGCGGCGCGGCCGTGCCGGAAGGCGAGGAGAAGGGTGACGAATCCCAGCCCCAGAAACGGCGTGAAGTAGCGGTCCCCGAACGGGTAGGTCGAGCGCATGCGCATGGCGACAAAGCACGCGGGCAGGAAGATCAGCCCGAGAAATGCCGTGGTTCGAGCCGCTCGGTCGCGCACCCCGGTCGCAGCCAGCCCCAACCAGAGGACGGCCGCCGCCACGGGGAATCCCAGGTAGGCGCCGTAGTCGCGCCAGACCATGAGCCCGCCCGTCATCCCCTCCGCGAGCCGGAGGGAGTGGCCTCCCGGCGTGAGGTGCGTCAACCAGAACCAGGCCGGCGCGTTGACCGCCCGGGTGAGGAACACGAGCGCGAGCATGTCCACCGCGCACCAGATCGCTACCTGGAGGTGCCGGGGGCGCGATGCGGACAGCGCCCGCAGGCCCAGCCCGGCCAGCCCCAGCGGCACGGCGAAGAAATGGGTGTTGGCAAAGGCGAGGGAGGCGGCCAGGAACGGCAGGCGCCCGACGCCGCCCCCGAACACCAGCAGGGAACACCAGAGGACTGAGAAGAGAGAGACGAGCGAGTAGTGCCGTGCTTCCGCGCCGAGGTAGACCTCGGCGGGCTGGCCCGTCAGCCAGAGCCCGGCCAGGCTGGCGCCGAGGAGGGCGGCCAGCGGCGGCTCACCGGCGCGCTCGAGGAGCCGGAACGCCAGCAGGAAGGCCGCGAGGGGCGTGCAGACGCTTGCGACCAGGTTGGGGAGCCGGAGGGCGCGTTCCTGGTGACCGAAGAGGCGGAACCAGACCAGCTTGCGCAGGGCATACTCGAGGAGAGGCTGGTTCTGGGGGCCGACATGTTCGCGCAGGTCGAGCAAGGAACGGCTCCCGAGGATGGAATCGTTGTGGTGAACCTCATCCTCCCAGAACGGCCGGGTCATCGCCGGCAGGCGCAATTCCAGCGCGCGCAGGGCGAGAGCGGCGCCGACGGCCGCGAGGACCAGCGCGCGGCGACGGGTTCCGGCATCGGCGTGGCACACGTGGGAAATAGCATATCGGATTTGACTCTCCGCGAACGGCAGGACCGTGGTCCCACGGCGATCCCGGCCTCCATGCGCGAGAGGACCCTCTAGACTTTCAGGCTGACGCGGATCGCCTCAATCACATCCGCGGCGTCCCCGTCCGTCAGCTTCGCAGAGAGGGGCAGGCTCACCGTCTGCCGGCCCAGGCGCATGGCGTGCGGCGAGTCTTCCGGCTTCCAGCCGTAGGTTTCACGGTAGTAGGGGTGTTCGGGCAGACTCATATAGTGAACGCCGGTGCCGATGCCCCGGGCGTGCATGCGCTGGAGAAAGGTGTCCCGGTCCATCCCCGCCCGCGTGTGGTCAATGAGCAGGGTATAGAGGTGGCGGGCGTGGCGCGTCCCGGCTTTCTGGGGCGCGGGCCGGGTGACGGGCAGGTCGGCCAACGCCTCGTCATACCGTGCCCAGAGGGTGCGGCGGCGTTCCCAGGACGCCTCGACCCGGGCCAACTGATGCAGGCCGATCGCGGCCTGCAGGTCCATCATGTTGTACTTGAACCCGGCCGCGGTCACGAGGTAATGCCGGAACCCGTCGTCACTGAACCGCTTCCAGGCGTCCTGGGACAGGCCATGCAGGGCCAGCACTTTGATCCGGGCCAGGTCCTCGGCGCGACGGGCCAGGGCCATGCCCCCCTCCCCGGTGACGACATTCTTGGTGACATAAAAGCTGAAACAGCCGAAGTCGCCGATGGTCCCGACCTTGCGTCCGCCCGTCTCGGCTTCAATGGCGTGGGCGCAGTCCTCAATGACCTTGAGGCCGTGTTTTCCGGCGAGGGCCATCAGGGCGTCCATGTCGCAGGGGCGCCCGGCAAAATGCACCGGGACAAGGGCCCGGGTCCGGGGGGTGATCCGGCATGCGACGGCGGCCGGATCCAGGTTCATCGTTCGCGGATCCACATCGGCCAGCACCGGGGTGGCCCCGGCATGAATAATGGCATTGACCGTGGCGCAAAAGGTGAGGGGGGTGGTGATGACTTCGTCACCCGGCCCGACGCCGGAGGCGAGCAGGCACAGGTGCAGGGCGGCCGTGCAGGAGTTGACCCCGGCCGCGTGCGGGACACCCTTGTAGGCGGCGAAGGCGGCCTCGAACCGGGCGGTCCGGGGGCCGGTGCCCAGCCAGCCGGACCGGAGCGTGGCCACGACTTCGGCGATCTCCTCCTCCCCGATGAGCGGGGAGCCGAAGACCAGGAACTTGTCGGCGGGGCGCATCAATTCATGATACAAGCGCGCGTGCGCGGCCGGCCCACGCGCGGGCGGCGACGGGCAGGGTCAGGAGGGCGCGGGCCAGCGATGCGGGCGGCGGGCCGAACGGCCGTGCCTCGCGGAACCGGGCCCGGTAGCGGGGTGCCATCTGCCGGGTGTCCCGGAGTTGGTGGAGCACGAGCGCGGCCAGGGCCGGAGGCATGCGGCGGCCGACCGCGGGCACCAGCCGGCCGGCCGGGAGGAGCCGGTGGTCCGCGATGAGGCGCGCCAGAGCGGGCGTCATCCAGCGCCGGGAATCCTCGGTGAGGGCGCGCCGGGCAAAGACCTCGGCCAGGACA
>JAHFSL010000391.1 GCA_023265785.1 Candidatus Coatesiibacteriota bacterium
CCCAAGCACCAGCCCGAAGGACGCCACCACCCCGGCGGCGATCCACAGCGGCCGGTCCTGCCCGAGGATCTGGCGCGCCATGTCCTGGCCCAGATGCGTCTCGGAGGCCGCCCGCGTCACCACGAGGCCCGTGGACACCGCGAGCACCAGCGCCGGAATCTGCGTCACCAGCCCCTCCCCGATGGTCAGGAGGGTGTACCGCTGGACCGCCTCGGTGAGGAGCATCCCCTTCTGCACCACGCCCACGATGAAGCCACCCAACACATTGACGAGCAGGATGATGATGGCCGCGATGGCGTCCCCGCGCACGAACTTGCTGGCGCCGTCCATCGCACCGTAGAAGTCGGCCTCCCGCTCAATGTTGCGCCGGCGCGTCCGCGCCTCGTTCTCATTGATGAGGCCGGAGTTGAGGTCCGCGTCAATGGCCATCTGCTTGCCGGGCATCGCGTCCAGGGTGAACCGGGCGGCCACCTCCGCCACCCGCTGGGCGCCGCTGGTGACCACAACGAACTGGATCACGACCAGGATGATGAACACGACGGCGCCGACCAGGTAGTTGCCTCCCACCACGAACGCGCCGAAGGTCTGGATGACATGGCCCGCCGCCGCCTCGCCCTCGTGTCCGTACCCCAGGATCAGCTTGGTCGCGGAGACGTTGAGCGCGAGCCGGAACAGCGTGCCGAGCAGGAGCATCGCCGGGAACACGGCGAAATCAAGCGGTTCCCGGGTGTACATCGTCACGAGCAGGACGAGGACGGTCCCGGTCACATTGACGATGAGGAGCAGGTCGAGCGCCCACGAGGGGAGGGGAACGACCAGCATCCCCAGCACCATGAGGCCCGCCAGGGCCAGCAGGAGGTCCGAGTGGCGGGCCATGGCCCGCTGGATCGGGAGCGCTTCGGCGGCTTCAGCCAAGGCCCGCGGCCGCCTTCATCCGGCGCATCCGGACACCCTCGAGGACCTGGGCTTCCTTGTCGCGCCGCCCGGCGTGGTACACGAAGGCGAGGACCCGGGCGATGGCGGTGTACAGTTCGGGCGGCAGTTCCCCGCCCACGCCCACCGCATAGAGCGCCCGCGCGAGCGGCGGGTCCTCGTGCACCGGGACTCCGTGCGCGCGCGCGACCTGCTTGATGCGCTCGGCCACCAACCGTGCGCCGCGCGCAGTGATGTGCGGCGCGCGCGACTCGCCCGGCTCGTACCGGATCGCGACCGCCAGGTGGACCGGGTTCGTGATCACCACGTCGGCCGCGGGCACCTCCTGGATCATCCGGCGGCGCGAGGCCTCCCGCTGGAGCTGGCGGATCCGGGCCTTGACCAGCGGGTCGCCCTCCATCTGGCGGTACTCGTCCTTGACCTCCTGCCGCGTCATCCTGAGGCCCCGCTCCCAGGCGTAGCGCTGGTACAGGTAGTCAAGGATCGCGATGGCCAGCAGGACCAGCACCACGCGCAGGCCGATCCGCCAGGCCAGTTCGACAGCCGCCGCGAACCCGGCATCCACCGGGCGCACCGATTCCAGCAGGACATCCTGCGCGTAGGCGGTGAGGCCGGACCAGATCACCCAGCCGACCAGGGCCAGCTTGAGGACGGCCTTCACCGCCTCGACCGCGGTGCGCTGGGAAAAGATCCGGCCGAAGCCCTGGACGGGGTTCAGGTTGTCAGGCTTGGGCGCGATCGGCTCGGCCGTGAACTGGATGCCGACCTGCGCCACGTTGACGCCGATGGCGACGATGGCGACCAGCGCAAGGAGCGGCGCCAGCGCCAGCAGGGTCCGCGCCATCAACCCGGTCCCGGCCGCGAGCACGGACTCCGGGGAAGCCACCCGCGGGCCCAGCGCGCCCCACCAACGGGTGGCCTCGACCGATACGGCGCGCAGGAGGTCCGCCCCGGCGAAGCGGAAGAACAGGAGGACCGCCAGCAGGAGGATGGCCGCGGTCAGTTCGGCACTGCGCGCCACCTGCCCCTTGCGGCGCGCCTCCTCCTTGCGCCGCGGGGTCGCCGGTTCAGTCCGGGAGGGATCAGCCATGGGCGGCAGGCGCCCCCAGGGCCGTGAGCAGGAGGCCGAACTGGTCGCGCAGGTTCAGGATCGCCCCGCGCCAGACCCCCGTGAAGAGCGGGAAACTCGCCGCCAGTGCGAAGAGGCCGACGGCGACGTTGACCGGCATCCCGACCAGGAAGAGGTTCATCTGGGGGAGCATCCGCGCGACCAGTGCGAGGGCGAAATTCGTGAGGAACAGCGCGGTCAGGACCGGGGCGGCAATCTGGGCGGCGAGCACAAAGAGCATGCGTCCCCCCCGCTGGACCACCAGCAGGAGCGGCGCGTCCAGGGCGGCGAGCGGCCGTCCCGGCGGGGCGACGGCAAAGGTGTCGGCCAGCCCGCGCAGGAGGAGGTGGTGCCCGTCCAGCAGGAGGAACACGAACAGGGCGCCCAGATACTGCAACTGGCCAATCAGGGTGACCTGGGCGCTGGTGAGGGGGTCCAGGACATTGGCGATCCCGAACCCGATCTGGATATCCGCCAGCTGGCCGGCGAACTGCGCCGCCGCGAACATCAACAGGGCCAGCTCGGCCACCACGAAGCCCAGGAAGATCTCCTGCCCCACCGCCAGCCCCAGGTCGAAGGGCGAGGCCAGGAGCCCGGGCGGCAGGGCCTGCCGGGTCGCCGGAAGCAGGAGGGCCGACACGAGCATCGCCAGGAAGATACGCACCTGGCCGGGCACCAGCGGCGACCCCCACAGCGGCGCCGTCACCATCAGGGGCGACACCCGGGCCAGGATGAGGAGGAACCGGAGCATTTCCGATTCGGTCAGGGCGAACAGGCGATCCATCAGTGCACGACCCCGGCCAAAAGGCCCAGGATCTCCCGCGTGAAGGTCATAAGACTGACCAGGATCCACTGGCCGAAGATGAAGAGCGCCGCGGCGATCGCCAGCATCTTGGGAATGAAGGTGAGGGTCATTTCCTGCACCTGCGTAACGGCCTGCAGGACGCTGATCAACAGGCCGGCCACCAGACCGAACAACAGCATCGGGGCGGAGAGGAGGAGGGCGAGCAGGAGGGCCCGCTGGATGAGGGCGACGGCAGCGTCGGGCGTCACCGGAAACTCGCCGCCAGCGACCGCGCGATGAGGTTCCATCCGTCCACGAGGACAAAGAGCAGGACCTTGAAGGGGAGCGAGATGGTGACCGGGGGGAGCATCAGCATGCCCATGGCCATGAGGGTGCTGGCCACCACCATGTCAATGACCAGGAACGGGATGAACAGCAGGAATCCCATGGTGAAGGCCGTCCGCAATTCGGAGATCACGAAGGAGGGCACGAGGACCAGGAACGGGAT
>JAHFSL010000392.1:0-1445 GCA_023265785.1 Candidatus Coatesiibacteriota bacterium
CATGCCGCCCCCCGCCCGAGGGCGAGGGGAACCGAATTCACCCGGATCAGCGGCAGGGCGGCGGGGGCCCCGGCGGGAATCCGGGCCACCACGGCGGCCGCCGCGCCCCGGGCTGCGGCGGCGGAAAGATACCGGTGGCCATCCACCCGGCCCCCCCGGAGGGCAAAAAAAACCTCGCCGGGCCGGAGTGTCCGCGAATCGATCCCGGCCCCCGCGAACGGCCGGAGGCCGTCTCCCCGCACCGTTCCCCCGAGGGCCGCCGCCAACCCGGCGAGGGTCTCGGCGCCCGCGGGGTGGCTCATGCCCGGGCCGCCCCCGGCCCATGCAGGTGCCGCCAGGTGCGGGACGCCACCTGCGCATCGGCAAACGGGATGCGTCGCGAGCCGATCACCTGTTCCCGCTCGTGCCCCTTGCCGGCGATGATCAACACATCGCCCGGCCCAGCAGCAGCCAGCGCCACCCGGATGGCCCGCCGGCGGTCCGGCTCGACCGTGTGCCGGCCGGGCTGCCGCACCCCCGCCACGATATCGTGCAGGATCGCCTGCGGCTCCTCGAACCGCGGATTATCGGAGGTCAGCCACACCCGGTCGGCGAGCCGCGTGGCCAGCTCCCCCATCACCGGCCGTTTGCCGCGATCGCGGTTGCCGCCACACCCGAACACGACCAGGACCCGGCGGGGCTGGAGCCGCCGCGCCGCCGTGATGACCCGGGACAGGGCATCCGGCGTATGGGCATAGTCCACCACGCAGGTGAACCGGGCGCGCGGCAGCCGGACCGGCTCGAACCGGCCCGGCACATGTGCCAACCCCTCCAACCCGCCCCGGATCGTCCCCCAGCCAATCCCGAGGCCACGGGCGACGCCCGCTGCCGCCAGCGCATTGGCGACGTTGTACGAGCCCAGCAGCCGGAGGCGAATCGGGATGCGGTGGCCCCCCTCACGAATGTCGAACCGGGTTCCCCGGATGGACACCCGGAGCCGGGTGGCGGACAGGCCTCCTGCCGGGCTCCCGCCGGTGGTGGTGTAGCCGATCACCCGGGCCGCTATCAGCCGGGCCAGCCGCCTGCCCGCGGGCGAATCCAGGTTCAGGACGGCCACGCCCCCGTCCCGCCCGGCCGGCAGCGAGGCAAACAACCGGGCCTTCGCGGCCAGGTAGGCCGGCATGGTGCGGTGGAAATCCAGGTGGTCCCGGGTCAGGTTCGTAAACACCGCGGCGCGGAATCGCGTGCCGTCGGTCCGCCGCTGGGCCAGCGCGTGGGAGGAGACCTCCATGGCGACGGACCTCCCGCCCCGGGTGGCCACGTCACCGAACATCCGTTGCAGCGCGGGTGCGGCGGCGGTGGTATGGCGCTGGGGGAACCGGTGGGACCCGAACCGGCACAGGATGGTGCCAAAGACGGCGGGCCGCCGGCCGGCAGCGGCGAACACCGCTTCCAGCATCCACGCC
>JAHFSL010000392.1:1455-3332 GCA_023265785.1 Candidatus Coatesiibacteriota bacterium
CGGGACCTGCACCACGGGAACTCCCGGCCGGCCCCGGCCGGGGTCCCGCCCCCGGGGGAACCCGGCCACCACGGCCACCGAGCCGCGGCGCACGGCATCCCGGATGAAGGCCTGGCCATCCAGCCGGGTCCCCCGCTGGCACACGAACACCATCCCCGGCCCGGCCTCGCGGGAATCCTCGGTCACCCCGCGCACCCGGACGGCTCCCGCCCCCGCCGGGAGGTGCGCCCCGGGGACCGCGGCACAGAGCGCGCCGAGGGAATGGCCGGTTGGGGTCACAGCACCCGCCCACGCATGCCGGACTGTGAACCTGGAACTCCCGCTTGGGTCCCGGGCGGCGCGGTGGGCACTCCAAACTGCCGCAGGGCGGCGAGCGCGATTTCCCGGAAGACCGGCCCGACCACGCCCCCGGCGGTTCCCCAGCGGGGCCGATCCATGGACACCAGGATCAGGAACCGGGGCGCGTCGGCGGGGAGGAAACCGACAAACGTCACCAGCTTGTCGCCCTCGACCGTGTACCCCTTGGCCGTAATCTTCTGCGCCGTGCCGGTCTTGCCGGCCACCCGCACCCCCTTGATGGCTGCCGGCTGGCCGGTACCGAAGTCCACCACACCGGTCATCATCCCGGTCAACCGCCGGGCAATGTCCTGGCTCATGACCCGGCGGACGGATTCGGGCCGACCGGCGAGCCGGACATGGCCCCGGGAGTCCCGGACCTCGCGGACGATCCACGGCTTCAGCAGGTTGCCCCCGTTGGCCACCGCCCCGTACGCTGCCGCGATCTGGATGGCGGTCGTCCCGACCCCCTGCCCGAACGCCATGGCGGCCAGGTCAAACCGCTCGACCGGCCGCCGGAGGAGCCCGCGCTCCTCGCCGGGCAACCCGATCCGGGTAGGTTCACCGAACCCGAACCGTTTGGCCATCTCCAGCAGCCGGGTGCCCCCCACCTTCATGCCGAGCTTCGCGAACCCGATGTTGCTCGAGTAGGCGAACATCTCGGCCACGGACAGCTTCCCGTAGGGTTCCACGTCGTGGATGATCTCCTCGCCGAGGGCAAAGGCACCGCGCTCGCAATCGTAGACATCCCGCTCGACGGCCAGCTTGTCCTGCAGCGCGGCGGTCAACGTGACGAGCTTGAAGACCGACCCCGGCTCGAAGACCGAGCAGACGGCATGATTCGACCGGACATCGGCCGGAACCGTGGCGAATGCATCGGGTGAGTACCGGGGGACATTGGCGAGCGAGAGCAACTCACCCGTCATCGGGTCCATGACCAGCGCGCACCCCCACTTGGCCCCGGCCCGGGTCATCCCCCGCTCCATCTCACGCTCCGTCGCATATTGGAGCGTGGTGTCGATGGTCAGGGTGAGCGAGGAGTCGGACGTCGTCTCCTCCCGCGGCCCACCCCCGGTGAAGATGTTCCGGCCCCGGCTGTCCCGGAGCACCGTCATCCGGTCCGCGGCACGGTGCAGGTAGGAGTCGTAGGTGTACTCCACCCCCTCGAGCCCGTGGCCCGCATCATTGGTGAATCCGAGCAGCTGGCAGGCCGTGCGCCCCTCCGGATAGTGCCGGAGGCAGAGCGGTTCCCAGCTGATCCCCTGGATCCGCTCGGTGCGGCAAAGTTCCTGGATGCGGGTGACATCCAGCGTGGTGGCGGGGCGCTTGAGCCAGACGAATGTCTTGCGGGCTGCCTCGGCCCGGACCGACGCCACGTTGCGGCCGAGCAACGCGCAGACCCGCTGGAGTTTCTGGCGCGAGTGTTCCTTGTCCGCATAAAAATACCGGGGCATGAGCGAGATCGCGGCCCCCTCCTGGCTCTCGGCGAGGACCCGCCCGTTCCGGTCGAGAATCGCCCCCCGCGACGCGGGAAGCTTGTA
>JAHFSL010000393.1 GCA_023265785.1 Candidatus Coatesiibacteriota bacterium
GCCCTAGCAGGATGCTGAGAAACTCTCTTTTGCCCAGGCTGCTCAAAAAAGTCCAGATGCAAGGCGGCGCGCGAGGCCGGGGTACCCACCGAAGGTGGGTCGGAGGCGTACTCCGGGTACGCCGCAGCGAGCGCGCGAGCGCGCCAACGCCGCACCCGGTGCCGCCGTGCCGGCAGCGGGGAGAAATGCTGGGCCTTTTTCAGCAGCCTGGTAAGGGTGTACGGGTCCGGCGGGCGCTGACGTAGAGGCAGACGGGATGCAGGTCCAAATCCAGAACTCGCACTACTTCCCCAACATCGGAGGGGTGCAGAACATCATGGCCCGGTTGGCGGCCGAACTGCGGACCCGGCGCCACGGGGTTGAAGTGCTGTGCCAGGCCGTGCCCGGCGAGCCGGTCCATGGCGAGTGGGACGGCGTCCCGGTCATCCGCCATCCGTACGACCCGCCGGCGGGGCGCGCCTGGGTGCTGGAGCCCATGCTGGCGCCCCGCGCCCTCCGCCGCCACATCCCGGCCTACGCGAACGGGACGGAGGTCTTCTGGTCTCTGGATGAGCCCTACGCCATCGGCAGCGCCGGGGCGGTCCCCGGCGTCCCGGTGGTGTACATCGCCATGCACAACCAGCGGCGGATGCTCCTCCACACCCGCGCGGTCTCTTCGTGGAGGGGCCGGCTGGCCCGACGCCTCCAGGCGGTGCAGTGGCACCGGCTGCAGGGATCTGCCCTCCGCCGCGCGGACCAGGTCGTGGTGTGGTGCGAGATCACCAAGCACGACATGGCCGAGACCTTCGGCGTCCCGCGCGATCGGATCCGGGTGGTGCCGCTGGGGCCCGGGCCGGCGCTGCCTGCCCCGGCGGAGCCGCCAGAGGTCCTGCGGGACCGCTGGGGAGTCCCCCGCGGGGTGCCCGTGATCCTGTGCGTCTGCCGGCTGGATGCCAACAAGAATGTCCCGCACCTCGTGCGCGCCCTGGCCCAGTGCCGGCACCGCTCCGCGGTCCTGTTGGTTGTGGGGGACGGCCGGCAGCGGCCGGCGATCGAGGTACTGGCCGCCGAGCTGGGCGTGCGGGACCGCGTGCTCCTGGTGGGCGCGCACCGGAACCCGGCGCCCTTCTACGCCCTGGCCGACCTCTTCGCCTTCCCGTCGGTGTTCGAAGGGTTCGGCATGGTCCTCCTGGAGGCGATGCAATGGGGGCTGCCGTGCGTGGCCCTGAAGGCGGATTTCCCGCGGGTCATCACGGCCAGCGATGAAGTCATCGAGGATGGGCGGACCGGCTTCGTCGTGGATCCGTACTCGGTCCCGGCGCTGGCGCAACGGCTGGACGTGCTGTGCGGCGATCCGCCTTTGCGCCGGCGGATGGGGGAAGCGGGCCGCGAGCGGTGCGCCCGCCACTTCCGCTGGGACGCGCACGTGGAGACCCTGCTCGACCTTTCACGGGCGCTGCGCGGCGGCGCGCCATCGGGGGGGGCCGATGCGCGGTGACGGGCGGGCGCCGGTGCTGCTGGTCGAGACCGGCAGGGGTCGCGGCGGCTCGGCCCGGTCGCTGAGCCGCCTCCTCTCGGGGCTCGACCGTCGCCGGTTCGCCCCCGTGGTGGCGTTTCACTCCGACGGGCACGGATTGCCGTGGGTGGAGGCCCAGGGGATCGAGGTCGTGCCCATCGCGCGCCGGCGCGTCCTGCACCCGGGGGAGAATGGCGCGGGCCTCGCGGGGGGGAGTCGTGCGGTGCAAATCGGGCGGTTCCTGGCGATCGAGGTCCTGCCGGGGGCCCGGGCATTGGTGCGGCTGATCCGGCGGCGAGGCATCCGCCTGGTGCACGTGAACAACCAACTCCTCTCGGGCCTGCCCGCGATCCTGGCCGCGCGGCTCTGCGGCGTGCCCGTCCTGTGCCACCTGCGGATCACGCGGCCGCTGACGCGGGTCGAGCGATGGGTGGCGCCCTTGGTAGATCGGTTCGTGGCGACATCGCGTATGGGGATCGAATGCTTTCGGGCCAGCGGCATCCCGGCGGCGCGCCTGCAACTGATCTACAACGGCATCGAGCGGGACGCCTACGATCCCGCCACGGTCGATGGGGAGGGGGTCCGGCGGCAGCTCGGGGTGCCGGATGTCCCGCTGGTGGGGGTCGTGGCGCGGATCGCCCGGGTGAAGGGACAGCGGCAGTTCCTCGAGGCCGCAGCGCGGGTCCTCGCGTACCGCAGCCCCGTCCAGTTCTTGGTGGTGGGGGGCACGAGCCCGCCCGAAGCGGAGTATGCGGCCGGCCTCCGGGCGTACGTCGAGACGGCGCGGATCGCCCCGCACGTGACGTTCACCGGCTGGCGCGAGGATGTCCCCGAGGTGACGGCGGCGTTGGACCTCGCCGTCCAGCCCACCGCCTACTGGGAGGGCTTCTGCAACGCCGCCGTCGAGGCCATGATGCTGGAGAAGCCGGTGATCGGGACCTCGGCCGGCGCGCTGGGCGAGATCCTGGACCAGGGCAGGGCGGGCATCGTGCTGCCCAACAACGAGCCCGACGTGCTCGCCGGGGCGATCTTCGACCTGCTCGCGTCCCCGCGCAAGGCCCGGGACCTCGCGCGGCGCGGCCGCGAACGGGCCGAGCGATTGTTCACCCTGGAAAAGACCGTGGCCGACCTGGAGTGCGTGTATGACCTGCTGCTCGCCCGCGACGGCGATCCCGTCGGGCGAGGCACGCGCCCGGGGGCGATGGGCGCGCCGGCCGCCGGCGGGGACGGCAGGAGGGCCGCGTGAGCGGGATCTGTGGGTTCGTGCACGCGGGCCGGCCCCTTCTGGGGGAGGGCGACCTCCGGCGGATGGCGGCGCCCCTGGCGCGGCGCGGCACCGGTGACGTCGAGCATATGCTGGACGGGCCCGTGGGGATCGCCGCCCAGGTGCATCGGCTCGAGACGCCCGAGGGGCCGGGGGCCGCCCCGGCGTACCGCCGCACCGGCCTCTGGGTGGCCCTGGACGGCGAGATCTACAACGCGCCGGACGTGTGGCGCGAGCTGGTCCCCTTCGGGCACGCCGAGACGAAACACGTGGCCGACCTGGTGGCCGCGGCGTACGCCCAGTGGGGCCCCAACTGCGTGGGCCGGTTCAACGGGGTATTCGCCCTGGCCGTCTGGGACCGGCGCGAGGGCACGCTCACCCTGGCACGCGACCCGCAGGGGATGAAGTCTCTTTTCTGGGGCGAGCAGGGCGGCATTTTCCTGTTCGGCTCGGAATTGAAGGCCATTCGAGCCTGCCCATCTTTCGCGCCGGCCGTCGAGCCCGCCGCCCTCGCGGAGTTCGTGACGTTCCTCTACGTGCCACCCCCTTGGACCTGTT